>JAZOWO010000092.1:0-31943 GCA_045659265.1 Clostridia bacterium
CCTAAATATATTGCGGCAAATACTGCAACAACAACCCCTGCAAGTGCTAATAGTTTTACGCCTGTCTTCTTGTAATCTAACATGTCTCCACCTCTTTTTAGATTATATATTTAATGTTTTATATTGTCAATTAAGTTGATATTATTAGCCATAATCTTACATAAATCTTAACGATATACTAAATTAAAAACTCTCAAGAAATCTTGAGAGTTTTTATTTAGTTACATTCTATTATTCATAGTCTGTAGCTGCTCTGTCATCAGCATCATAAAGTACTACTGTTCCTTTAATCTTCTTGTAAAGATCGTTTGATAATGACCATTGACCGTCTTCTAAACGAATAGATGTTGCTGCTGTAAATGTTGCTGTATATCCAAAATTCTTAAATCCTAGATATCCTTCATAATCCCATTGAGAAGTATTTGCTGCATCTATTGTTTTTAATAAGTCTTCTGTTTTACGATTTGCACTTATTTCAGAATAAGTCTTTGTTGCTGCTCCGTAAGATAAGCTTATTGGTGTAGAGTTCTTTCCATATGTTCCTGCTTTTGCTGTTATATCAAATACAACTCCTATGTAACCATTCTTTAATGGTTTGTTTATGTCGTAATTTCCATTTGAATCTACTGCTACTGCAATAGTTGAGTTTGGAAGTTTATACTCACCATAGTATGTTATTATTGTTCCGTTATTAGCTGTATTAGCTGTATCGTATGATTGATATACAGTTGCCATCTCATGTGTTAATCTAATCTTTCTTAGATTTCCAAGTACCTCTTCATCTTTAGATAAAGTTATTTTTTCTTTATCTGTTATGTATCTGTACGGATCGTTTGGAGTGAATTTTAATTCGTATCCTCCGCCGTTTGTTTCATCGATTCTTACATATTTACCTGCTGCATTCTTATAGAATAAGTAGATTCCGCCTTTTCCTTCTTCTAAGAATGTTTTACCATCTTTAGATATGAAGTAGAATTTAGTTTTAATATCTACATATTTATTTGTTAATGGTTTACCATCTGCATCATAGTATGCACCTGTTACTTTCATATCATAGCTGAATGAGTAACCAAGTTTTGGTGCTTTTACATATGTCTTATCTGTATTCTTGTAAGGTCCTAATGGTAATGTTCTAACTGGATCTTTTCCAAGTTCTGCAGTTGTTCTTGCAACTGTCTTAGTTGGATCTAAGTTAGAGTATACCCACTTTCTTATACCAGAATAGTATAAGTCTCCTGTATGAGCATTTACTACTGAGTTTTTATTTTCTCTAAATACATTTTTCCATGAAACGTCTTTTAAGTCTGTAATTCTAAAGTCATATAATTTATTTAGAACTACTAATTCGTATTTTCTATCTGCGAAATAGCTTGGCATATCTGTTTCAGCGCCTGTTGTGATTTTATCTGTACAGATATTCTTTACAGTTGCTTTTACAGTTGCTCTATTTTGTAACATGTCTACTAATAAATCATATTTATTTCCGTAATATCCAGATAATGAACGGCCGTATGAGTCTACAAGATTTGTAGCATTATATGCGTATGCTCTTACTGTATATGAACGATTTTCTTCTGCTGCATTTATTGTATCATCTGTTACATCAGAATATACTGTTGCTTTAATTTGTGTACTAGATGTTCCACTAGTTATTGGTCCTATCCATGTACCAGCTTTTATTACTTCTTTCTTTCTCTTACTTAAGTTTGTACTTATTGAACCATCTGATGTTACCCAACCTCTTTCAGTACCATTTCTGTATATAGATGCTGTTGTTATATCAAAATCAAATTTAATATAGTAACCTGCTGCATACTTCTTAGCATCTGTTAAAGAAGTATATGGTTTAATTGTACTTTCTACTTTGTTACCAAATGTTACTGTGAATGGTACTCCAAGTTGTATTATTTGTACTGAGCTGCTTGTTATATTTGATTGATCAACCAATTGATATGAATCAGATTGTAATGTTGCTGATGCAGCTATTGGTGTATAAATATTTACCTTTCTTGCAGTTTGTGTAATTAGACCATCATAATCTAATTTAAATTCACCATCTGTTAACTCTTGTTTGTTATCTATGAATTTTGAATAGTAAACATCATCTACTACGCTTTTTACTGTTGAATCGTAAAGTAATGTATCTTTCTTGATTAATACAGATGTTCTATATTTAGCTTCGGCAGATATTGTTCTTACTCCGTTAGGAACCGTGTTAGCTATACTAGATTCTGAATAATCTGATGCAGTTACTTTAGTACCAATTCCATTATATGCTTTTTGATAGAATAATGGTTGTGGTGTTTCAAGTTCTGTTGTTGTATCTATAGCTTCAGATAATTTTAGTTTTTTAGTTACTTCAAGTTTGTTAGGATCGTTTAGGTTTTCTCCACCGATCTTAATGTGCATGTTACTTACCTTAAATGTAATGTCTATGCCCATTGTATCCGCAACTTCTTTCTTTTCCTTAGTTGAAACTAATACACTTAAATCTGATGTTAAAGCTTTTTTATCTTTTATTGATGCGAATACGTCATATTGTGCTTTGTATGAATCATAATATGTATTTAATGTATTTTGATAATTTTGCGCTTTAGTTAATTTAGCTTGAGCTGAATTTATTGCATTTAATGCTTTTTCAGCAGATTTCTTACGATGGTTATATTCAACTTCACATAGTTCTTTCCATGCTAGTTTAACAACTACATTAGCTTCCTTAAATAAGTTGAATTCCTTATTTGCAAGGTCTAGTCTAGATTCTGCTGTATTTAATTCTCTTGTTAAACCTGGTATTAAACCGTTTAATCTTGCTCTTTCTGCTTGAGCTGTTCTTATTGCGCTTTGAGCATTTGCTATGTTTGTTCTATTTGTTGCTATCTCTTTATTCCATCTTGTTATATCTGCTCTAGCATCTGCGATAGCTTCTATTGTATCGTCTATGTCATCTTCTTTATTAGAGATTTGAGTTGTTTTTGTACTAATTAAGCTTGTATATGTATCAATAGTAGCTTGAGCATTTGATATATTTGTTGCTAAATTACTAATTTTTGTATCTTGTGCAGATATTAAATCTTCATTTGCTTGATAATTACTATTTGCTGTTGCTAAAGCTGCCTCTGCTTCTCTTAACGCTTCTCTTGCACCATTACATAACGTTTCGTCTCCATCATCAACACAATATCTTGAAATGTTATTATTAGCATTTCTTATTGCATTATTTGCTGCTGCTATTGCAGTATTAAGTGATGTTCTATTTGATACATAGCCTGCTCTTATGCTCTCTTCTGTAGATTTTTGAGATTGATAATTAGCTTTTGTTGTATACCAAGGAGAACGTTCATTTATATATTGTTGTTTTGCTGCTTTTAATGCGGCTAATTCTGATTCTTGATTTGATTGTTGTGTTTGTAGATTTGGTATTGTTGTATATGTAGCTGTATGTATCCAACTTTCACGGTTTGATATATTTCTGTTGTATGTTGCTATATTGTTGTTATATGTTGTTATATTGTTATTTTGTGTTGTTACACCATTACGAGCATTGTTCAATGCATTTTGTGCTTCATTTCTAGCATTTGTAGCCCATGTTATAGCCGCTGCGAGCACGCTGCTTTGATTTAATGCATTTTCATAATCTGCAACTGCAGCTTCATATTGTTGTTTTTTGTCTTCAAGTTTTCTTAATGTATATTCATGTACTTTTTCAAGATTTGCAAGTGTCTTTGCTGCATCATCTACATCTTTTTGTGCTTTTTGCTTGTCCTTAGCATTTACCTTTCCGTCACCATTAGCATCTACTCTTGCCATTTGAGTTTCTGTTAAGAATGTATGACTTAAAGATACATCTGTAGGATCTTCTGCACTCACATTACCTTTATTGTCTTTGATTTGTACTGATGCGTAATTCTTCCAATTTGTAATATTATCATAATCTGACGTGTCTATTGTCTTTATAGCTTTTGCAGATATTGAAGGATTTGATGTGTTAAAGTTATATTCTTTCTTATCGTTTGACCAATTAAAGATTGGTGTTCCGTTTGTTGATGACCACTTTTCACTAGCATCAAATACTGTTACTTTTTGTAGTGTATCTACTACTAATTCATCTACTCTGAAATAGCTAAATGAATATTTAACGTTGTCTATATTTATTGTTGTTTTTTCTTTACCGCATGAGTAGTTTAATGTAATGTCTACATCATGTTTGTTATTTTTCTTATCTATATATTCTAGATTTATTGCAGAAGCCATTATTTTAGATAGCTCTGTTAAACCTGCTTTTGCTTTTACACCAGATGGTACTGATAATACAGTATTTCCTTCTTCGTTATAACAATTGCCTTCATCTGTTGTATTAGATTTGAAGTAGTATTTCATTGAAATAAACTTATCTGGTATTGCTGCTTCTTGTTTATCTTTGTTGTAATAATAGAAGTTAACTTGTTTTGTTCCTGGTTCTATTAATACTCCTAAGATTGTATCGAATGGTTTATACCAATCTTTTCTTGGTGATACTGTTTTTCCATATAGGCTTTCTAAAGTTACATATGAATTGTATTTTTGGTATCCTATATATTTAACACCTTCCCAAATATATTTAAGAGTAAATCTTTCATCTAACAAGTCTAGTGATGTTCTTACTAGTATTGTTTTTCCAGATTGTCTATAATATCTTTCTTGGATGTATCCTATTACTTCTTCATTATCTCCCATTGAATCAAATGGTGGTTTTATTGCAGCTATTGGATCTGTAAATAGTGCACCCATAAATGCGGTATCATTTGCCTTTATGTTTTGTTTTGCTGCCGGAAGTACTTTGTTATTTACATCTAAGAATAAATGGTTTACATATACTATTTCTGGTTTCTTTGTATAATAGAAGTCTAGAACTACCCATTCTGCTTCGCTTTCTGCTACTAACCCATCTATTTCTACTGTAGCTCCATCATATACTCTTCCATATGCTGAAGTTAAGTTTACGTTATCTACTGCCTCTGATAAAGAATTTCCGGAAGCTGCATTATAGCCTATTGCTACATGTTTTTCTGTACCTGGATATTCATTTGCAACTTTCTTCATGTATTGATATACATCTATATTGCCTTCATACATTTCTATTTTACCCTCTAAAATTTCTGTTGGGTAAATAGTTGTATATTCACCATTAAAGTCATCCTTTATTTGTAATTCAGGATTTATTGCGCTTAAGAATGTTGCATTTCTTAATGAAGCTGAGTTTACGGCTGTATTTTCTCCTATGCTTATATGTCTAATGTATAGGTTTCTCTTTGCTTTTCTTGGTATTGTTATTGCATTATCAAAAACATTTAATGCTGCTCTTGTTGCATCTTCAGCTGTACCTACTACATCTACTGGCCAGAATTCTCTTGAATATCCACGTTTTTGATATTGACTAAAGAATTCTGCTGCTGTTCTTGATAATTCATATCCACCATCTTCATATTGTGCTCCAGATATTACTATATCTGATATATATAATGATGTTTGACTTTCAGAAAATCCATTATCTTTTAATGCTTTTCTTAATTCTAATAAATCATCATGATAAATTACACGTTCTTCTATATAGAAATATTCAGTATCTAGAGTTCCTGCTTCTCCTCTGTATGCTTCTACTATTGCATATCTATATACTAATCTATTTTTTGGTTGAACTGTGCTTATATTCCACTTAGTACCAAATGGAACTTGCTTTATAGAACCTTTGTTACTATATACTTCTAATATTAATGAAGGTATTGATTCAAGAACTTCATCATCACCTAATAACTCAGGTTTTACAATTTTACTAGAAACATGATTAAAATAATTTAATGCATTAGTAATTGTATTAGATATTGGTATTACTACTCCATACTCATCGTGAGATATCATTGTTGCTGCTGCTGTTCCTTCAGTTACATATGTATATGCTCCTTGTTGTGCTGTATGGAAAGAATAACCTATTGTTTGAAATTCTTTTGCATTTGGTTTATGAACACCATTTGAATCTGGTTCTACCCATTTTGATGGGTATACAACTGAGTTATAAGTAAATCCATAAATTGTTGAACCATCTTCTGATGTAACATAACTTGATGCTTTTTCTTTTACATATTCTTCTATTTGTTCTGGAGTTGCTGTTGTATATTTTCTAAATACTAAATCTGGTTTACCATCTCCATTAACATCTTTTCTCCATGAATAATGGTGATCCGCTATAGCAAATACACTATTTGTTCCAGCAAGGACTAATACAGAGAATATAGCTATGAATAATGTTAATATCTTACTTGTTCTCTTCATATATTACTCCTCCTTGAACTTTTTCTACTTTTACGCTATCTGTTTTTGCTACTAAACGTCTTGCCACACAATGTGGTTCTACATATAATGTTTTAGAGTTTAATGACATAGATAATGGAATATCTACATACATTGTTATTTCTTTTCCATTATATTCTACATTATTTCCATAATCTCCAAATAAAAGGTCTTTATTTGTTGTTGCGTTTAGAACTTCAATTGTTAATTTTGCTCTTACGTTATATCTTTCACCAGAATAATATAACACTGGTAATAGCATTTCTACTTTACCTTTTAATGCTATTTTATTTTCTAATACATAATCTACATACATATCTACAGTATCTCTATTGTAATCGTATATAGAGTATCTATTTACATCGTTATAAAATTTTGTTTCTGTTATTGTTTCATAGTTTACATTTACTATCTTTTCTAAGTAGTTAGCAACTGTTTCATCTATTTGTCCATATAATTTACCAAAATCTTTGAATAATTCTTTTGGACTAATAAAGTCTTTTTCATTTTCTACCATTAATGGCATTTCATACTCGTTCTTTGCTACATTACTTACTATATAAGGAAATTCTTTTTCATTAGATGGTAAAATTGCTTTATCTGTTACAATATGAACATCATTCTTTACAATGTTTCCGTTTTCATCTAAGTATTTGTCTTTGTAATAAACTGTTGCATATTTATTAGCAAGTTCAATTACTAACTTGTTTAATTCTCCTTTTATAATTTTCTTGTTACTTAATGCTGAATCATTATTCTCAATAAGTCCTAATGTTACAGCCATTGCAATATAATCTGCATCTGTTGCTGCAAATTTTGCTAGTTTCTTTTCTGACATATTTAATGTAGCTTTTTCTACATCAACTCCAACTGAGTTATCTAGTATTCTCATTGCTGTTATAACTGCATTTATTTTTGTAGCACTTTTATTCTTGTCTTCATCTAGAATTCTTAATGCTAAATTCATTTTACTTGCAGTTTGATACCAGACATCGTCTTCTGTCATTTCTTCTGTTTTATTTACTAACGCTAGTCTATCTAATTTTGTAGTATTGTTTAGAGAACCAATTAGAACTCTAAACATATCTACATTAGATAACTTTTTATATGCTGTAGCCTTTCCATTCGAATAAAATTCATTATATCCATAATAATACATCTTATCCGTATATTCTTTATATCTTATCGTTTGTATTACACAATATGATACGATACAAAGAGCTACTAACACAACCACTAGTAAAATACCAGAAAATCCTGAAAATTTCGAATTCTTTTTTGTTTCAGCTGATTTAGCTTTTTCATTGCTTTTAGCTTTTTTAACTTTTTCTTCGTTTTTCATATTTCCCCCTATGGTTTACAAATTGGACACGCATAATACCCTTGTGTCGCTGCTTGTGCCTTACTTTGATAGTATGTAGGCACTACTGTATCTTTCGCCATGCTTATATAATATTCGTATACAAGACATTTTGTAGATGCATGATATAGGTCATACTCTAGATAATACCTTTCTTCCTTTACCGCACCTGGCGTTTCAGGTTCTTTTGTATCTTCTTCTAGAGCAGCACTAACGTAATATTTTCTTGTTTCGGATAACTCCGCTGCACTATATGATTTATAGTTTAAGTATCTGTTTCCTAATGATATCCCTTGAACTACTGAAATAATTCCTATACCATTCATTGTTTCAAACCACGCTGTGTCTGAATCTACTGCGAATGTAAATTTATAATCTATTCCTGTATGTCCAGCAAAATCATTGTGATGATTTATAGCATACGAAATATGTTTCATTCCTGTTTTAGCTATAATATCTCTTCTTTTTTCACTTAAATGTGATACTATTCTTTCTCTTAATTCACTTTCTTGATCGGATGCTAAGTCTTCAGTATAGACTAATTCTTTATTGTTTTCCATATCCGTTAGATAAAAGCCTTTACTTACTAATAAGTTTTTCTTTTCTGATGCCGCATCAAAACCTGATCTTTGATATATATTAAGATAAACATAGTCATCCATTGTATATGTTATTTCATAAATAACATTAGATAACATTTCAAGTAGCCCTATATTTTCTACATCTGTCGTATTGATTATATCATATTTTTTCTCATGTGTTATAGGGTCTACTTCTTGTTTTGCAATTACATATGTATATGTATATTTTACTTTTGGTTTTGTAACAAATTCTATTTTACCACCCGAAGTATCTTCTAAAGAGTGAATGTATATTCCATCATAATCTATTATTGCTATTACCGGAATAAACATCTTTAGTCTCTCTAAAGCATTTACATTATCTTTAACACCAAAGTTATTTGCTAAAGAATTGTAAAATGTTTTTATAGCTTGTTCTGGATTTATACTTACTTTTTTATCTACTATACCAGAATAACCATAATCTATATCCGAACCTTCGACTTGTTTCATTGCTGCCACAGCGTCTTTAGTTGCGGAATTTATTATCGCTTTATAATATATTTCATTCTTCTCTGATTTTATCATAAATGAAGTATTTACAAAAGCTATTATTACAATAGGGAGGAATATCGCAATAAAAACCATTGAATAATCTGTTAATTTCATTAATCGTATTCCCCTCCTATTCTACATTGATAGTATACAACCGCACTTGCTGGGCTTGTTTTTCCAAATCTATCTTTTATTGTTACATAAATTGCATATGTTACTCCATCACTAAATGAATAACCACAAGATACATCTGTAATTTCAGTATCTGTTGAATGAGTAACTGTATTTGTATTACTTCCAGCTACATATACTTTCAATTCTGTTCCTATAGCGCCTGCTACTGTTATGCTACCAGCACCAGGTTCGCCTATAGCGACGCCACCTTCTACACTTATTCCATTTATTGCAACTATTTCAGGTGCGTCCGGTGTTCTTCTATTAATTCTGAATGTTGCAGTTTCTTCAGCATAATTTCCTGCATTATCATAAGTTCTTGCTATAATTGAATAGTATTCATCCGCCTCATTAGTTCCGCTAACTGTAGCAGTTGTTCCTTCTGTTTCTGCTTGATGTGAGACACCATCTAATGAAATTTCATATGTTGTTTTCCATACATCAGATCTAACTCCATCTTTTAATTGATCTACACCTGCTGTTATAGCTCCTGTTACAGTTCCATTTGCCATATATATCGATGACTCGGTAAATCCTACTGTACCAGCAGTACTTAACGCGATTGATGGTGCCGTTGGCTCTTGAGTATCTATCTTAATTTCTATTTCAGATGTGGTAGAAATTGCCGCGCCGTTATATGTAGTTAATATTATCTTTTTACCATCGGTATCTTCAGCTATATCCCAATTATCATATGATTCATGCACCCATGCACCTGATGCATTTTTCTTTAGTGTCTCAATAGTTACATAACTTATTCCACTTATATCATCTGCTTCGTTCTCATGAGATATATATGCTGACGATGTATACCAACCATTTTGACCTTGAACTGCATTTACAACCGCTGTTGCTGCAGTTGGTGCCGATTTATCTATTCTTATATATTCTTGATAAACTTCTTCGTTTCCTGCTGCATCCGTAGCAGTAACAGTTAACAATGTAACTCCATCTTTATCAAATGTTATTTGAGTTCCGCTTGGTTTATCTTTAACTTCTATTGGCTCTTCTTCATTAAATTGTGTAGTATATGAGAAATTATCTATTCCCGAATCTCCTACATCTCCATTTAATGTTACCGTTGCTACTACATCTGAGGAGAACCAAATTGCTTCTTCTTCTTCAATTACTCCTTCGGCATTAGGTAATTTGAATTTTTCTTTTGTTCCAGATAATGAAATTATTGGAGTTTTTGGAGCATCTTCATCTATTTTTACTACATGTTCAAATGTATCTGTTACTCCAGTAGTAGTTGATGTATATACCTTTATAGTATGAACACCATTTCCGTGTAGCACAATATCTAGTATGTCTCCTGAAAACTCTGTCTTTGACACAGGAGTTGGACCAACAACTTCATAATGTGAAGTTGGACTTTGTGTTACCGAACCAGTATAATGTACTGTTATTCTTGTTTCTACATCTGTGTGATACCATTCTGTATCATCGTTTTTCTTTAAGCCGCTTATGTTTTCGAAAGTAACAACCGGTGGTTCACCTTTGTCTATTTTAATTTCTCTTGTTACCATTGCAACATTTCCAGCTTTATCATAATTCTTAATTGTAACTCTACTTATTCCTGATTCTGTTAATGTAATTGTTCCTGTATAAGTTTTTTCTGAACCAGTAGCATTTGCACCTTCTATAAGATATGTAGTTTTATCAAAACCACTATGGTTATCCGTTCCAGCTGCAACCTTTATAGTTACATTAGATGTATACCATCCACTCGCTGGCGCTGTAGGTATAGTTAATGCTGGTGTAGATGGATTTTCTTTATCTATTTTTATTGTTTTATTTGGGAATGTATATGCATTTCCCGCATAGTCTTCTGTTTTTAGCTTAACTATAGTTGTTCCGTTTACAGTTACGTTTGCTGCTTCATCTAAATCTGAAGGAGCTAAAGTTTGTGCTCCAGACATTTCTACTGTTGTTCTCCAGATTCCTGATGCTACACTTCCTACTGCTACCCCTTCACTTGTTGTTCTTGAAACCCCAGGAGTTTGTCCGGGATCAGACAATCTTGAAACTACAATTCCTACATCAGATATATACCAACCATTATTACCTTCCATACCATCTAATAATAATCTTGGTTCACTAGGCGCTAATGTATCTCTATCTAAATAGAAAATTTCTTGGCTATATTTTTCTGGCATATCTTCTATCCATTTTTCATCTAGATATAGATATCTATTTCCTTGCAAAGCGTGTGAATTAGTATATTTAAGTTTAACTAATATTGAATCTCCATCTATTGTTACACCATAATCATCTTTCATTTGTTTTGGTGTAAAATATTGTAAAGATACGCTTGCGTTTTCTAGCTCTTTTTCAACACTTTCTCTTACTACTTTTAATTTATTACTAATAATTGTTACCATTTCTTCTGGTTTTTTAGCAAATCCGGTAAATTGTATTCTAAAGAATATTTCTTGATTTCTAAACACTATTATTGGATCTGTTGCTATTGCAGAAGCTGCAACAACTTTTGTTTTTAATAATTGTTTCCAATTATATGGTCCTAATATTGCAAGTTCTTGGTCTTCAGATTTTGTTGTTACTTCAAACTTAATTGTTTCATCACCAATTGTTAAATCGTGATACATATTTCTACCAAGTCCCGGTAATACAGATACACTTGCAATTTCTGTTAATGCATCTACCGTAGCAATTCTTACATTGGTTAACTCTATGTTGAAATCATGTTTTGTTCCAACATTGTTTTTAGTTGTTAAGTTTATATCTGCGTCTATACCAGATAAAACTATATAATTATCTATTACGAATTGTTCTACCGATGATCTACTTGATATGTCTGTAGCATCTTTATCAAATAATTCATTACTCTTTACATATGCCCAAGAATCATATGAAAACAAATCATATATATAATCTATTAGATTTGGATGTCTAACTTGTATTTCACTTACATCCTCAAACTTAACTGCTATTGTTATTTTCTTATTCTTTTCTTCTTGTAAATCATATCTATATTTGTATACACTATCTGGTTCTATGTCTTCACACATTTCTTTTGGTGTTGCAAATAATGCTCCATAATCTTCTACTATACATTCAATATCTCTTAATTGTTCATTTGACATGAACTCACCAGTTATTGGTCCTGTTTCATCTTCAATTACATTAATACTATTTTCTGCATTTACTGGAACAGATAATATAACTTTTGGTGTGGCTATTGTTTCTATTGTCATCTTATTATATAGTTCCCAGTTTACATTATTAACAGCTCCGCCATATGTTACATCTATAACCTTTGTATCAACAGCTCCCATTAACATGTTATACATAACGCTTCCTGCTGTTATGTTTGTGTTGTATACCCTTACATATATTTCGTCTTGTTTTTCAAATAAATAAACATTTTGTTTTCTATTTGAATCGTCTACTTCTTCGTTTACCGCTTTATTTGTTAAATAATCTACTATGTCTTTTGTATTATATAGTTCTAACTCATCAATAAACGTATCTTTTATTACTGTACCTGATGCATTAGTAGCAGGTATCAAAGTATGCTTGTACGCTTCTAATGTTACTTTATATGTATTACCTGTTGAGGCTAAAGAACTTACAAAAGCTTCATATTGATTTTCTGTTATAAATCCATTTGCTCTAATTTCATCTACAAACTTACTAGTTTGTGTTAATACAACATTATATGCTATATTGTCCTGCCTATCTAGTATACTAAATAGTGGTAATATTACGATTACCAGAACCATGAATATAGATGCAAATATAATACTTATTGTATCTCTCATTTATATTTTCCCTTCTACTAATCTTCTCTTATAAATGTATAACTTTTTGTTCCTGTACAATCTAATACAAATGTTGCATTTAATTGCGCCATTCCATATTGAGATCCATATGTTTTTATATCTGATGTTGAGCCACCAGATCTTACCCTTATTGTATATCCAGTAAGTTCGCCTTTAAGTGCTTGACCATATACCGCGTAAACTTCAGCACCTGTGTATGTTCTTTTTTGTATATCTCCAAATTCTTGAATTAAGTTTCCGCCTATTTCAGAATCAGCTATTTGTTTTGTATATTCTACCATTCTATTTACTGTTGTCATTAATAACATTCCAATTGAAACTGCTACCATAAATATCAGGGTATTTACTGCTATTATTACTGCATCATATGCTGAGTTTTCCACGTTATCCACCTCCTACTTAAAGTTTATTACTGTTTTACCACTTACCTCTTTAACTTCTACTTTATATTTATTAGAAAAAGTAAATGTATGTGTGCCTACTTTTTTATTTTGCTTCAAATACTCTTTTAATAAAGTAGACTCCCTTTTTCCTTGAGCTTGTGCTGTAGCTTTTACCGTTGAACTACTTGGATATGTAATTGATTCCACAAGATCCGTAGCATCTTCAAATTTCTTTATTGTATTTAGCAAGCCCATTCCATTTAATTCTTTTCCATCGTATGTTTGATATATATTCTCAAATCTACCATGAAGTGAAATATCTGTATTTTTTGTTAATTTATATACTTCCTTAATTTTGCTAAATGAAGCAACTACCAATGTAACAACTACTAATGTTACTATTAATGCCACTGCAAAATTTATAGCTCTTGTTGATGTGTCGTCCACTTAGCAACCTCCTTTTAATTATAATATAACTTTACATTTCTTACTATTCCGGCAAAGCTTTGTCTAGAGTCACCCACAACACCTTCACCTAATCTCCAAATTGTTAAACCTTTGTCGTATTCTTCTGTTTCAGCAACCCTTCTGTCATCCACATAAAGTATCGCTTTGTATTTATATGAATTAGTTGCAATTTTTCTTCTTTCTACTCTAACACGTATTTTAGTAAATCCTGTTATTGATACTGGGTATGATAAAATAACTACGTTATCATTTTTACCTGAACCAGTTCTCTTTAACATACATATTCCATTAGTTCCTATACTTATTTGCATACCCACTGTTGGACTTGTCTTTCTTGTAGTTCCCCATACAAAATTATATTTTTCTATCTCATCTTGCTTTACCATTGTTCCTACTTTTTGTAAGTCAGTTGTATCAAACGGCCTTGCTTCAAGTTCAAACATATAACCATAACCATCACTAGCATGAGAAAATTTTATAACTTGGTTATCTGGTACAACCGTTTCTTTATTAAATTCTCTTTCGCCTGGGAAAAAGCTATCTAATCTCATTTGGTATATATCTAAATCATCATGTTTCATTTTTTCATAATCTATTTTACCAAACCATCTTGTATTTGTTACAGCTCCACCATAATTTACATATATTCTTGTATTATTTTTTATCGTATTTCCAGTTACCATGTTATATATTAATGTTGCTGGAGTTGTGTTTGTATTTCTTATTATTACTGTAAACATATCATCTTTATTCATTGTATATGCATATTTACATGTGTTAATTTTCTTTGGAGAAGTTGTTAAGTCCTCTGGGACACCTTCATCTACACAAACAAAATCGTCTGTAGTTGCATCTAACCATAATTTGTTTTCTAATTCTAATATAGCTTCTATATGTTGCATTGGATATACTTGAGTAGTTGCTTCATATGTTTCAACTATTTTTTCGTATCCAAGTCCTTTATACCAGTTGTTTAAGAATTCTTCTTTATCTTGCTCTGTAGAATATGGATATATTCCAAATGTATCTGGGTCATCCATACCTACTGCTAAAGCTTCTTCATCAGTCTTATCTTTAGCTTGTTTTGAAGTTGTTTTTTCTAATACTAAATTACCCTCTGCATTTTTTTTATAGTATTGCACCATTGGTTCTAACTTTACTTGTTCGTGTGTCATTGATATATCGTAATGATTTCCTGTTACTGCAAGCTTATTTCTATAATCTGCATACATTTCTTTTGTTATATACCCTTTAGACCTTGCTGTGTCAACAAATTCTTGCGTAAATCTTAACGCTAAAACATATGCAACGTCGTCTTTTTTTTCAAAAGCCATATATACTGGAAATATAAACAGTAGAAAGATTGATACAAGTACCCCTAGAAAAAATTGTATATTTTCTTCCATTTATAACCACCCTTTATAATGAATCTATTGTATAATCTAAATGCACATTTAATGTTGTGTATTCACCATTTATTACTTTTTCTACTAGAATTACCCATGATGGATTTATTGTGCTTAGTTTTTTTTCATCTACTATTCCCGCGTCGTCATCAAACCAAGCCACATCTATAGCAGGTTTTTGATTTGCTGCACTATTATTATTGCTTATTGAAACAACATTTATAGTTACCTTATCATCATAAGCATACTTTCTAACTAAAGATTGTAATTCAGCTCCAGATATTTTATCTTCTACTTGATCATGATTCTTAACAATAGAATCAAATGTTTCAGGTATATCCATTTTTAATTGAGCTTGCTTAGATATTTCTTTTGCTGCTGTATAATAATTAATTATTAATGTTATAACTAACATTATTACAAACAACGAAAGTGCTATAAAAATCGCTTTTGTTGCGTACTCCTGTTCCATTACGTGCACCCCCTTAAATTAACAAGTATAAAAAGAATTTTTAATTCTTCTTATATTTATTAATTTTTATATACTAATAAATAGCGTTTTAAGGCATACAATATTAATAATTATATGCCTAAAAACGGGACTTTTATTTAACTATGCAGCTCTTTGAACAAATAGTATACCTACAACTGTATCTGTTGTAGAATCTTTAATTACACTGCTATAGAATGTTTTAGATGCGTTTACACCCATATTTCCTGATCCTGTAGCTTGTAATTTTGTTAATGTTGTTCTTACAGTTGTTCCTGTAAATTCAGTATATCCACCTGTGTAGTAAACACCACCTGGATATGATTGTGTAGCTGTTGGAGCTGTTGCTGTAGATTTGTCTTGTTGTAATTTAGTATCATCTAATTTATATTTACCAGTATATCCTTTTAATGTACCTACTTGTACAACTATAGACATTTCTGAGCTTTCATATTGTTGGAAAGCGGCTATAACTTCTGCACCTGTTAATGTTTTACCATCATATGCAGCTGTTATTTGGTTTTGTAAACCTTTTGTTATACCTGATAATTGTGATTGTGCACTTGTTATCAAGTTAGTACCCATATTTGATATTAAAAGTACTGATGAAATTATTATGATTGTTATAAATAATCCAACACCAATCATAATCGCTTTTTGTGCGTTATCCATATTATTTTTTTCCTCCTATGTTTTAATTACTATCCTGCTCTTTGTGCAAATAGTATTCCTACAACTGTATCTGTTGTAGCATCTTTAATTACACTGCTATAGAATGTTTTAGATGCGTTTACACCTAGACCACCAGCTGTAGCTTGTAATTTTGTTAATGTAGTTCTAGAACCTGTACCTGATGATGTAAATTCAGTATATGTTCCATTGTAGTAAACACCACCTGGGTATGATTGTGTATAACCTGGAGCTGTAGAACCACCTTTATCTGTTTTTAGATTTGCGTCTGTTAATAAATATTTACCAGTATATCCTTTTGTACTTGAATTAACTAGTACTATTACAGACATTTCTGAGCTTTCATATTGTTGGAAAGCTGCTATAACTTCTGCACCTGTTAATGTTTTACCATCGTATGCAGCTGTTATTTGGTTTTGTAAACCTTTTGTTATACCTGATAATTGTGATTGTGCACTTGTTATCAAGTTAGTACCCATGTTTGATATTAAAAGTACTGATGAAATTATTATGATTGTTATGAAAAGTCCAACACCAATCATAATCGCTTTTTGTGCGTTATCCATTTTTCTTTTCCCTCCTTTGTATAAATAGATAATATATTATAATATATGTTAAACACATCTCTGTGCATTAACCTATTTTAGTAACACCTTCCGGTGTTTAGAAACTCATCGCTCCCATATAGTTTACAAGTTGTAGTATTGATACTAGTAATAGTGGACCTACAAAGTAACCTGCAACTAATATTATTAGCGGTGTGAATCCTATTGTTTTTCCTAACGAAGTCTTCTTTTGTATTATTCTTTCGTTAGCATCTTTTCTCTTTTCATGTTGGAATGCTCTTTCTGTTTCCAACTCATCGAAAGCATCTCTA
Source organism: Clostridia bacterium (assembly GCA_045659265.1). GTDB lineage: Bacteria > Bacillota > Clostridia > TANB77 > CAG-465 > UMGS1649. The sequence goes on from JAZOWO010000092.1 coordinate 17,094, forward strand.
ATTGGGATTCTTTCAACTGCAGATATTAAAGCTTCTACTATACGTTTGAAATCTTTTTGTGGTATAGCATCTTTAAGATCTTGTAATGCTTCTATAGCACCAGCTTCATAATTATTTAGTGCTGTAGATATTGGCTCTTTATATGCATATGAATATCTTTCTAGCCATTCAAGTACTGTTTGTACGTCAACTCTTTCGATATACATAAGCATTAGAATTATTGATTGGAACTGCATTACTTCATCTTCTTTTTCAAGAGCTCTTATCTTATTTTTTATTAATAAGATTCCATTTGGTACGAAGTAAACTATTACTGCAACTAGAAGTGCTATTAATGTTTCCCATACTTTCCAATATGCATCTTGAACTCCTTCAACTTTTGCAAGTATTCTATCGATATCTGTTTCTGTCGCTCCATGTCCTAATTCATTTTCTATCGAAGCTCTTAATTCTTCACCTGAAACTTTGTTATTTTTTAACTTCTCTACTATTATCTTATCTTGTTCGTTAGTTTGTTCTGCAAGTGCTTTATCCGAATCCGATAAAGCTCCTAAACTTATGAACTCTTCACTTATATCATTATATATACTCTTTAAGTCTATAATGTGGATATTTACTAATAGTGCAAATGTTGCTATAAAGGCAATTATTGCAAAAGTTAATTTATTAACATAGAACCATTGAAGCGTTAAATATGAGTTCGATGTCTTTATATTTTCAGATATTTTCTGATGTTTTTTAGTATGTGGTGATGGCATAAATCCATCTACTATGAATCTTACCACTGGCCATTTATATACTTTTTCTTGCCATCTCTTTGTTGCTATTCTATCGAATTTTATTTCATTTGAATCTTCTTTAATTGTTTTTAATAAGAAGTATGCAATAAATATTGATGCAACAAGTATTGCTTGAATTACAAAACCAATACTACTTGAGTAGAAGTTTATAAGTGATGGGAAGTTTGTTATCGCCCAATTTTCAATAAACTTTATAAAGAATATTGGAGCTATTGTAATTGCTGTTAAGCTCTTAAACATGTAATTTAATTTATCTTTCTTTAATATTTCTAGATAAATATCATTTAACATGTTATTTAAGTTTTTAAGATAAACTGATACACCGTCAATTTTTCTATCTCCTAGTTCCATCGTTAAATACGATAGTCCACAGAATAATTTTAAGTATTTATTTGGAGCTGTATCATAGTACTTTTCCATTTGTACTTCAGGATTATCTGAAAGTATTGCTTCCTTAATCCTTTTTATTTGTGGTGTAATTTCTTGATCTTCTAGTTCATCTATAGCATCATTAAATGCTTCTTCAATCATTCCATGTTCGTGGAACGAGTGACGTATTTCTGTAAATACTTCTGGTAATTGTCTTACTATCTTGTCTGCTACTTTATTAACCTTTGAATTAACAAGTACATCGTTTATTACAAATACCATTAAAACAACTACGAGTGCCATATATAAATCATCTACTACGTTTAAGAAAACATATAGCGCAGCAAATATAAATAATACTGATGTTAAAACTAGCGAACCTGTTTTTCTTCTTATTTCATATTCTGTATAGTCGTTAACCATTTCAAGTTTTAATCTTGTTTTCTTCGTATAGTGATTTATTAGTGGTAATTTAGCAAATATTAGATACATTACTTGATAAAGTCTATCAAATATATCTTTTAAGCTAGATTTGTTTTTTACAACTATTTGGTCTTTTTGTTGTAGTTTAGTGTTTTTAGAATATTTCTTTTTTGTTGCTGAGTAATAGATTAAAAGAGCTAACATACCAATTGTACTCACGCCTACTAACAAACCAACAATTAGAAATATGTTATTATTTGCTCCCATAAACTATCACCCCCAAGCTGTATCTAAGAATTTATCAAATTCTTTAACGTCTTCATCAGACATGTTTTCTCTCATTGCTTGTACGTTTGCTTCAGATAGTTCATGAGTAAATACATATTCACCGTTTTTGAATTCTACTATATTATGATAATCATAGTTAGAAGTTTGTGTCATATGTCTAAAGTATTCTGTTGCGTTATCCATGAAAGCTTCCCATTTATCATCCATATTCTTAGCTGTTCTATAACCTTCATGATATTTGAATTCTTTTTCTTTTGGAACACATTCAGTTATTCTTTCAATAAATCTTGTTCCATCTACACCTCTTTTTAAGTGTATATCAAAGTTTATAACGTTAACAACTTGCACTTCTGCAACGTCTTCGTTATTGAACATTCCTATTTTTAATAATGAGTTTCTTAGTGCTGTTATTAAGTTAGGGAATGTTTTGGCGTGGTGTGTAAATAGTGTAAACTTAGAAGCAACTTGCGCCATTTGTATCATCCAAGCAGCAACTGGGTCAGTTGCAACCTCTCCTAGAATGTTAACACCACCATCTGTTTTCTTTTGAACGTCTAGTCCCATTTGACCAGTGATTGTGTCTGTTTCTCTTAAAGATAAGATGTTGTTTCTTGGATAAATTTTTCTTAAGTGTAATTCGAATGCAGTTTCCTGTACACGAATTGTAATTGTAGGATATAAGAATTTCATTATCGCCATAAGAAGTGTTGTTTTACCACAACCTTGCTCTCCTGTAACGGCTGTAACTCTCGCTCCTCTTATTAAATATTTTAATAGTTCTATTACGTTTTCTTTATTCTTGTGTATTAACAATTGCTCTGGGTTAACTAAAACCGGTGGAGCGAACTTTCTTACGAAGAAAGCCCAAGATTCTGAAAAGTTCGGTCTTAGAACAACTATTCTGGAACCATCCTTCATTTCGTTGATTTTGAAACCAACTGATTCAGATAACTGACCTGGATTGTTAAACTTGTATATGTTTTGACAAACTCTTCTTAATTCTGCTTCGCTACCAAATGATAGGAATGATAAGTACATTGATTTACCTTTATAGAATATCCATACTGAATCGTATGACATTGGAATATTGAATTTACCAGTTGCATCTAGGTAGTCTTCCATATCACCAACTTGATCTAAGAAGCTTGGTGGTATACCAGATACGCCTCCAGAAACACCATCTATGTTTTGGTCACGTATATCATCTATAACACTGAAGCCCTTGTAACCTTGGTATATTCTTTGTACTACTATTTGAAGTTTATCTTCAAAATCTATTGTTTGTCCCATTATTTGTTCTTCATATATGTGGCTGATTTCTTCAGGTGTTATTACATAAGAAGGAACCGCTGCATCATATTCAAATTTTGGTTCATCAAGTCTATATTCTGATATTATTTGTGACAACGCATTAGATTTATATTTTTTCTTATACATATGTAAAAGAATATCAAATTTATCTGCTGCTGTCATTTTTTCTACATTATCGAAAGGAATAGCATAATTTATATTTCTTTCGTTTACTTTGTACTGATTTCTAAGTAAGTCAAACATTAATGTTTTAACATACTTTTTATCGTTTGCTGAAGCATAACCTGCTCCTTTTAACGCTTTCTTTAATTCGTACTTAGTATTTTTTCTTCTTTCAAACTCATCTTCTGAAAGAGCAAGATCGTATAGGTTCATTCTTGTTATTTCGTCAAACTCATGTTTTATAAAATCTGACATTCCTTTTACGCTATACTTTTGTCTTTCACGTTCTACTTCATCTACTATACCTAGTTCACTCTTTTTGGCAGCTGCATAATATATACATACACCAACTAGAACTAAAAGCACTAACGATAAGATGATATTAAATATAACTGTTAATGACAAGTTCTTACCCCCTCACTTTATACTCTTACTTTACTTAGTATTTCTTTTAATGCTTCCTTTACTTCTGAAATAAAGTAACCATTGTAATCCATTTTATCTGCGTTTAGATTGTTATATATGAAATCTATAACATTTCCATCGTTACATGCATCTGTGAACATGTAGTTGGCTGGAATAGCATATATTGGATCTTTTATACCATACTTTCTTCTTATATTAGGTATATTGTATTTAGATTTTGGTTCATAATTACACATTAAAAGCATTTTTGGCTTATCTTTTATATAATCATTTTCCATATAAGATTTTATAGCATCATCTAAAAACATTGCTTCTTGATTTATTGTACATATTACATAGTCTGCTTCAGATAAGATTTCTGTTATATAAGATTTATCTGTACCTTTTGGAAGATCAATCCAAACTAGGTCATATGTTTGAACAGCGTTTTTAATAACCATATTTAAGCTTTTTGTTAATTGAACAAATTGCTCTCTACTTGCTACATTTGTACCATACATTATATCTAATCTTTGTTTTAATACTGGTTTTGCATAGTTTCTTATTCCTTCAGGAGTTAGCTTATTACTTTCAACTAATCTTGCAAGCGCTGTTATACCCATACTTGAACTTCCAAAAACATTTGTCTTTTTAAGAGTTTCAAAATATGTAAATGCACTTTCGATTTTCTTTGCTTGCCAATGACCATGTAATAGTAAATTTGAATAATCTTCTTCAATTGCCATTACCGATGTTAATGCAACACTAGCAAGTGTTTGTCCTATTGATTTAGGCTCTGGACTCCAAAAAACTATTTTTGGCATTATGCTCTCCCCCTTGTATACATTTTTATCATTTTCTTAATATCTACCGAAGCAACATCTCCTAATATATCTGATGCTATATCTGCCATCATGCTGATAAATTGTTTAGTATGTCTATTAACGTCTATATATCCGCTTTGTTGCATTTCGATATCTGCTATTTTATCTTGCTCCATAAATGGAAGCTCGTAATCTCTTTCATTCCACTCTATAGGATAATCTTCTATCATTCTTGTAAAATACTTATCACTTGTTCTAGAAACATATTGTTTATATATTACTCTTGTTAGAACAGGTTTCTTGCCGTCTTCAACAAATGATGTTAATGCTTTTAATATTTCAGCATTTCTGCCAAAAGAAATATTTAAGTACTCTATAAAGAAGAATGTTCTTGTGAATTCTTCCGAACCTTGTCTAAAACCAACATATGAATCAGCATTATCTATGTCTAATAATATAATGTCATATGTTTCTGCATCAGATGTTTTAGTACAAATATATTCTTTTATTGCATCCATGTTATTAAAACCTAAAGCGTAGTCTACACCATCAAAGTTTGTTAAGTATTCTTTTTCAGAATTATTGAAGGCCGGTATTGTATATCTTAATCTTTCTTCTAAAGTACCATCAATTACTAGCACTTTTTTGCCAGTAATTGATAATGTCTTTGCAAGATTTATTACTAATTCCGATTTGTTTACATATCCTACCAAACCTATTATTTTTTGCATTTGCTCCTCCTACTTAATTATTGTTCTAATAATCCGCTTCTTAGTCCGTTTATTATTTCTATTGAAGTTCCAACTCCGTTAATTACGTTTTCATATGCTTCTGAATTATTGTTTTCAAATAAATCGATACTTGAATCCATATTTGCACGAGCTGTTGAATTAAGTCTTTCTTTTGCTTTTTCAACTATGTATGGATTTTGTCTCATGAATTTCATAACTTCATCATTTGGTTGATAATTAACTTTTGTTTTGTTGTATGATTCGATATAGTATCTATATTCGATTGCATATTTAGAAACCATGTCTGATAATTGTTGAGTTGTTGGTGTTCCAAGTTTTGTAACTTCTTCTGTAATTTTTGTTCTAATATATTCTTCTGCGTTAGAAAGTTCTTCATCTGTTCCTAATTTAATTTGTGTTGTTGGATCAGCATATCTAACTGCATAGATTTTTGTTCCTTCTCTTAAGTAAGAGTCAACCATAGCACTGTTTAATATTAATATTTCTTCTTCAGTCATTTCTAACCAAATTACAGAACCATAAATTTTTTGAACTTGTTTTTGTGCAAGTACGATATATTCAACACCACTTGGGAATGTTATACGAACGTCCACATAATCCCCTTCAACTATATCTATTGGTAATAGTATTGAACTTATTTCTTGTACTCTTGTATCTTGGCTAACAAGTTTTGTTGCAAACATTCCTGAAACTGCTGTTGTGTTTTTAGCTATATTATATTTAGCTGTTTGTCCAACTGCTTCATAAATATTTGTTATAGCATTTGTTGCCGCTGTGTTTTTGTGTATTCTTGTTGTAGTTAGCATATCCTCTGTTATTGTTTCGCCTTGTACAACATCTCTTGTTAATGTTACAACATTAAAAGTATAATCCCTTCTAAAGTTTTCGTTCGTACCATCTTTATATGAATTTACTATGTTATTCATTAACACGAATATTACAATCATGCCCACTATACCAATAGCTAGACCTATTGCAATACCTCTAAATAATCTCTTCTTAATTTGATTCATTCCTATCATATGTATAAACCTCCATAATACTGACCAAATAATATAACAAACAGCTATTTTAGTCAACGATTTTAGGGCATTTGAGACACATTAAACCGAAATGTAAAATAAATGTAATATTTGTGTAATATTACATTTATTTTTGTGAATTTTACTATATTTGCGGCACTTTTTATTTTTTATTTTTTAACCTATAAAAAGACATATTTTTCTATTGTTTTTTTAATATATTCTCCAAATTTTGAACGCTTAATTTCTTCATCTATAATTAAATTAGTTTCTGCAATTATTTCGTTATTTTTATCTACCCATTTTATACTGCCAACCGTAGTGCCTTTAGTTATAGGTGCTGTAAGATTCTTATTTATCTCTACTACTTTTCTTAACTCTAAAGTTTCACCTTTTGTTTTTAGAATACTCTTATCTAACTCAGTTACAACACTGTATTCATAATCCAACTTCTTATTCACCTTAACTCTATCTATTATATCGTTTTTAGTGCTTAATCTTTCTACAGAATAATTTGCAAATCCGTAATTGAGTAATGTTGTTATTTCTTCGTTTCTTATTGCACTAGAAGCCCCTTTCATCACAACAGCAATAAACGTTAATCCATCCCTTGTTGCTGTTGCAGATAAATTAAACATTGCAGTAGAAGTAGAACCAGTTTTAAGTCCTGTAAGCCCATTATACGTCTTTAACAGCTTATTTGTACTAGATAATGTAAATTCACCATTTCTTATTGTATCTTGCCAAATAGTTGTGTATTTAAGTATATCCGGATGTTTATTTATTAGTTCTCTAGACATTATAGCTATATCTTTAGCAGATGTATAATGTCCCTCTTCATCTATCCCGTGAGCATTCATAAAATTTGTATTTTCCATTCCTAATTCTTTAGCTTTATTATTCATCATATTAACAAAATTTTCATGACTTCCGCCAATTAATTCAGCCATAGCAAAACTAACATCATTGGCAGATACTACAGCTATACACTTTAGCGCTTCATCAACAGTTAATGTTTCACCTTCCTTAAACCATATTTGCGAGCCACCCATAAGGGATGCTTGTTTAGAACAAGTTACTAAGTCTGTATACTTTAACGCTCCTGTGTCTATCTTTTCCATTATTAAAAGCAATGTCATAACTTTTGTTACAGATGCCGGAGAAAGTCTGTCATTTTCGTTGTTTGCATATATTATTTTACCTGTACTTGCTTCCATTAAAACCTGTGCTCCAGATGTAAAATTAAATACAGGTGCATTAGTTTTTACAGATGATTCTGCAGTCTTGTATTTAGTATTAAGCTCTACTATAGCAAACGACGGTAAAGCATAAACAATATTAAACATAATCGCTAGAAAATACACTAAGATACACACTTGCATTTCTTTTTTTAAGATACTTCTCATATTATCCCCCTACTTGATATCTATTAAATTATATTTAATTAAATCATGTATTATGCATATGATTTTTTATTCCAATTTACATGAAAACACCCAATTAGAAATTTCTAATTGGGTGTTTAATTACTAGTTAGTTTGTTTTCTAACTTTTTTTACATGCCACACTTCGGTAGCATATTCTTTGATAGTTCTGTCTGATGAGAATTTTCCAGCATGAATTGTGTTCTTAAAAGCTTTTCTTGTATAGCATGTATAATCTTTCGTTCTCTGTTCTCTTGCATAATCTGCATTTGCTTTAAGTGTTATAGCTACATACGACTTAAGGTCATACATAACAAAATACCTGTCATCATAAAGAAGAGTATTTACAAGATTCCAGTACGTACGCTTAAGTCCTTTTTCGCCCTTAAGATAACCCAAGAGGTCTACAAGCTCCTTATTCGCTTCCAAGAATGAATGGTGATTATATATAGCCTTGATACGTGTAAGCTCTTCAACAGTTGCTCCAAAAATATAATTGTTCTTAGTGCCTGCCTCTTCAACAATCTCAATGTTTGCACCATCAAGTGTACCAATAGTAGGCGCACCATTTAGCATAAACTTCATATTACCAGTACCCGAAGCCTCAGTACCTGCAGTGCTTATTTGCTCTGAGAAATTAGCACCTGCATATACCTTTTCAGCGTAGCTTACATTGAAGTTTGTGAGGAATACAACCTTCATCTTACCCTGCATATCCGGATCATTATTTACAAGTTCCTCTATATCTTTGATAAGAGAAATGATTTGCTTGGCAGCAGCATATCCGGCAGCAGCTTTACCACCGATAACGAAGGTCGTGTTATAAAAGTCATTGATAGTTCCCTTCTTGATACCATCATAGATATACAAGATTCTAAGAGCATTCATAAGTTGTCTCTTATACTCGTGTATTCTTTTAACCTGGCAATCAATAATACTCGTAGGGTCTACCTCTATTCCTTCTTTGGCATAAATATACCTAGCAAGATTTTCTTTTGCCACCATCTTAACCTTTGCAAAACGCGCAAGTACTTCCCCGTCGTTCTTGTATCTTTCTAAAGTTTCGAGTCTTGAAAGATTTGTTGTCCAGCTCTTACCAAGATAAGAATCAAGGAAATTTGCAAGTTCATAGTTTGCAAGCTTAAGCCAACGTCTTTGTGTAATACCGTTTGTTTTGTTTATGAACTTATCCGGATAAAGCGTGTACCACTTGTTAAGCGTTTCTCTTTTAATTATGCCGCTGTGAATCTCTGCAACGCCGTTAATTTTGAAAGAAACATAGCTTGCAATATTTGCCATGTGAATAACACCGTAGGAGAACATTTCATATTCTCTTACCTTTTCCCAGTTCGGGAAGTACTGGAGCTTTCCATCCACAATACTTGTGAAGTTAAACTCAGGCTTACCAATAAGCTCGTTAATTAAAGCTTGGTTAATCTCCTCAATTATCTTAAAGATATTAGGAAGCATGTCCTTAAAGATAATAATTGGCCACTTTTCCAACGCTTCGCTCATTATAGTATGATTAGTATACGCAAAGCACTTTTTAGCCTTAGCGAATGCTTCATCAAACGTATAGCCGGCATTCTTAAGAAGACGAATAAACTCAAGGCATGCCACAACAGGATGTGTATCGTTCATCTGAAATACATAGTATTCCTCGATGTTATCTAATGTACCATGCTTGGCATAATGTTTCTTAAAGATATACTGCATCATTGCACTAGAGAAGAAATACTCCTGCCTAAGCCTTAATCTCTTTCCCTCCTCCGTATCATCTTTAGGATAAAGAACATCTGAAATCTTAAGTGCAGATTCATTTGTCCCCTCAATCCCTTCAGATTTCCAAAGTGTTAACGGAAATGCGTTTGCGGTATAATCCTCTCTGCTTTTATTGTATCCAATAATGGGTAAAATATATGGTACTGCCTTTACCCTTGTGTCTTGGTACTCAACTACAACAGAATCCTCGTAATGAGGTTCAAACCAGGGTTCACCATGGCTTGTCCAATCATCTTGTACCTCTACTTGATTACCGTTTTCATCAAATGTCTGCTTGAAAAGTCCATACTTGTAGTATAGTCCTGCGCCATACACAGGATAGCCAAGAGTTGCCGCCGACTCAATAAAGCAAGCAGCTAATCTTCCAAGGCCACCGTTACCAAGGGCCGTATCGTCTACGTCCTCCAAACAGTTGATGTCTATTCCCTCTTCCAAGAATATTTTTGCTGTAATCTTTCTTAAGCCCGCGTTAGTTAAAGCATCAAGAACAATTCTGCCCATAAGAAATTCTATCGAAAAATATATTGCTATTTTTTCTTTAGAATATAGATTCATCGAGTCTTCAAAATTATTCAAGATAACTTTAGATTTTATTACGCGCGCAATTACCGCATTTAACTCATACGGATTAAGCATAGAAAGTTCTTTGTTAAAGAGATTCCGCGCTGTATCCATATATGTTTGTTTTAGAGATACCTTGTCATACATATATACTTCTCCTTTCAATATATTTTTTCTCATAAATAATCCTCCTTTTAAGTGAGTATTAAAATATACGCTAAATTTTCAGCGTACTAAAACAATTTAGTTTGTATGTATTCTAGCATAAGGCCTTAAAATATACAACCGTATATTCAAATTTATGGTCATTATATATTGCAAAATAAAAAAAATAAAATTTCTACAACTTTTTTTGATTTTTTAGTTGACTTTAGTCTTAAAAAATGTTAAGATATTTCTTGCATGGGATAGTGGCGGAACTGGCAGACGCACAGGACTTAAAATCCTGCGAGGTAACACTCGTATCGGTTCGATTCCGATCTTTCCCACCAAATTAACACCAAACATTATGTTTGGTGTTTTTTGTTGCTAAATTTAGTAATCTGTGGTAAAATATTTTATGTTAATTTGATATGCTTGAAAAATATTTTTTGAAAGGAATACATATGAAAAAACGATACTATATTACAGCTTTTATTTTTGGCACTTTCGGTTTAATTTATGGAACAATATGTAACTATTTTGTACGGGAAGAAAGAATTTTATTCTTCTCTATAATGTCCGGCATTTTTGTAGGGCTCCTTTACTTCTTTATGTACTATATCTTAACTCTTTTTCTCGGATTTCAATATGATGAAGAAGAAAACAAAACAATGGAAAAGTATATGAAGATGTTAATAAAAATACAAAACCTTGTTGTCTTTAACGCATTGTTATTCGGTTCTTCATTGTTAATAGCAACCGGTGGCAGAATTGCTTTACCTCTCTTTTGGATTCATATAACCAATATTGGTATAAGCATAATAATTATTACCACAGCAAACTTTGACGGAAGAAGAATTCGTATGGCACGTGCCAGAGAAAAAAAGAAGAACACTTATGTTACTGGAGATATGGCAGAGATTATAAGTTCCGAAGAACTTATGCACTTAATTTCTACTGCTCCAAATCCAGACATTGCAAACCAAATTATTGAATCTGTTACCGGAATTACCGAAACTCGCGAAAAATACCTTTTAATCAAAAAACTTTATAAAGAATCTCTAATAAATATTTCTCTAAACAATGAGGAAGATATCTATCTAGATATTCTAAAACAAGTTATGACAAAAAATACTATTAAGGAGAATACACAATGAACTTAACTCACGAGCAACTCAAACTCTTAATCGAAACTGCCCCCACTGCAGAAAAAGCCGACGAACTTATTGAAGAGGCGACAAGCATCAAAAATGTAAGCGAAAAGGCTGCATTCTTAAGAGGAATGTTTGGCATTAAAGTAGTAGGTAAATCCGGCTCTTACGATAGGACAGACTACTATGTAATGCTTGAAAATATCATAGGCGGATATTAAAATCCCTCTTTAGTATAGCCACTTTAGTAACGCTGTTTAACAAACAAAACACCTTGAGAAATCTCAAGGTGTTTTTGTGTTTAAGCTGTTTTTATTTAGCTTTTATTGTTTCGTTACCCTCACGGCAACATATTAGCTTCGCTTAGTACTTCGTTTACATCTTCTAATGTTAACTCCTTTGTTTCAAGGCCTTCCAAGATAGAAAATGTAAGCATTGCTTGAGCTAATTGATGTTCATTCGGCTCTTTAGTAAAACACTTTTCTTGAAGAAAATATCCAAGCTTAAATACTGGTTTAAGCAGTATATTACTTCTCTTAACTCTAAACAACTCATAAGATATTGTAATACCTAATGTAAGTTCTATGGAGTTCCAAATGTTGATTCCGCTTACAAGCTCAAAAACAAAGATAATTAGATATATAAAAATCATTATACTCGCAAGCATTGTTCCACAGTTATCACTGACTCTTGGCGCTTGTTTACAGTTATCAAGATTTATCTTTTTACCTGCATAATTAGTTTCTATTACCTTATGTTCTGCCCCGTGATACATCCATGTGTTCTTCATGTTAACAAACATCTTTGAAAGCAAATAAATAATAAGTGCAATAGATGTAATAACTGAAAGAATGGATAATACCATAAGGGCTATTATTAAACCTTCGCTTACTGTGCTTGTCGTATTTGTTGTGGTTTCTGTTGTTTTTCTTGCTAACATTATAACGTTCAACACAAGATCCACTACAAATACTGCAAGTAGAAACTTGTTTTTACATATAACATTTACAAAGCCCCTTACAAGCGGGATTTTCTTTAAGAACCGCATAAACTTACTTGTGTCTTTTGCTATGTTTTGCTTTACAGTTATTTCCGTTTTTCCCGGCTTATCTTCAAAGCTAACACTATATGTTTCGCCTATAAAGCGAATGCCATTATTGTAACTACTTCCGCCTACATTAATCATTACCTTCTCCTCTTTAATTATTTTGGAATTTAATAAACTAGCCTAGTAATTATACCATAATTACCAGGCTTTTTCAATGTTATTATATTTTGCTTATCTCTTGCTTTCTAGCTTTATTAAATAACTAGTAAACACAGGAATTGCTATTGTTGTTACTACCAAAAGCAACTTAAAGAATAACAGGCTATTTAATACTCCAGCAACTAACATCATGCTATACCCTATAAATCTTCCACAAGATATAGAGGCTGTAACATATGCAAGATATTCCTCTTTATATTCTTCCAAATTCTCATCTACTACTATATTTGCTTTATTAATGTTGTATACAACATCATATATTCCAAAACCAACCATATAGCAAAAATTAAATAGTATTAATGTTATTTTATTTATATCTAAAAATAGTCCAATAACACTAAATATTATTGCTATTGAAAGGACATTAAATATAGACTTATATGTCTTTTTTGTATCTAGTTTATTGTATATTAAAATCGCTAACATTGAACATAGTGAAAATACTGTTGTAAGTATTCCAAGACTCATTTCTGTCTTAAATGTCATAAGCGTTATTACAATAATAATCTTACTTATTGTCTTTTCAAATATACCATAAGCAACCCCAGCTCTTGCAAAATTTCTTGTTCCTTCTAAGTTTTCTTCTTTAATTTTCCACTTAAAAGCTTCCATATTATATATCTTTTGCGACTTAGAAATACTAGGTTGCTTTATCCATAATGTTATTGCAATTTCTATTAGAGCTAACGCAAAGACATATATAGATATTTCATTAAATGATGCTAGCTCTATAGATGTACCAAGCACTACTGGAGCTACTATATTTATTACTTTATCTAGTACTTTTTTGGTTGCTACAAATTTCTTTCTGTTATCGTTATTTGTAAGGCCTATATACATCATCTCATGCGTTGACCAATAAAGCACTTCAGATATTGCATAAATACTTGCAACCCAAATATAACTGTTTACTATATTTTCTTTTAGTACTACTATAAATAATATAAATATTGCTCTTGCTATTACACTTAAAGATAGCACTGGCTTAATTATATTAGGATGTTTCTTAATATGTTCACCCACTGCAAGTGCCCCTATAAATCTTATAGCATGTACCGTTAAATAATACAGTGCTATTTTAGATATGTTATCATCTGTTACCTGCAAAAAATATGCTACTAGAAATGTATTAATAAACACTCCTGTTAAAATGTATATTAAATCACCACAGAGCAATTTTTTAGCTTCTTTACCTACTCTTTTGTTCATTATACCCTCTTTAATACTCAAAGTTATAAATATTAGTTATATGCAACGTTTACTAAGAATAATCCTTCAGGTGCAACTGTTCTTCCACCTAAATTTCTATCCCCTGTTTCAATCATATTCTTTATTACACATATGTCTAATTTACCAGAACCAACATCAATTAAAGTTCCTGCAATTATTCTTACCATATTGTATAAAAATCCATTACCTACTACATCTATTATAACTCTATTTCCAAGTCTTGCAACTTGTATATCATAAATTTCTCTTTCAGTATCTTTAACTGTGCTTCCCGCTGCCATAAATGCCTTAAAATCGTGTTTACCTTTAAGATCATTTGCTGCAAGTTGCATAGCTTCTGTATCTAAGAAATACTTGTAATGATATTCTCTATTTGCGTTAAGCGCAGAAGGGAATTTGGCGTTGTTAATCACATATCTATAATGTTTTGCCTTTGCAGATATTCTTGCATTAAAGCTTTCATCCACATCTTCCACATTAAGTACTACTATATCATATGGAAGCATTGTGTTTAACGCGGCATGTAACTCTTCTGGCTTTATTGTTTTTTCTGTTTTGAAATTTGCAACTTGTCCCATTGCATGCACTCCAGCATCTGTTCTACCGGAACCAATTACTTTAACTTCTTCTTTTAATATCTTAGCTAAAGCTGTTTCTAATTCTTCTTCTATTGTTCTTTTATCTTTTTGTATTTGCCAACCACTAAAGTTAGTTCCGTCGTATTCTATTGTTAATTTAATATTTCTCATAATATCTCCTGTGTTATACTTTACATTATACTTTTTATTTACTTTTTTGTATATAAAAAGCGAATACTTTTGTATCCGCTTAATGTTTTATCCTCTTGGATGTGCTTTTAAGTACTCATCTCTTAGTCTCATATCTGCAACATGTGTGTACATTAAAGTAGATGCTACATCTGTGTGTCCTAATAATTC
>JAZOWO010000093.1:0-9482 GCA_045659265.1 Clostridia bacterium
TGAATAACAAAATAATCAAAATATTATTTTTTGCATTTGTAATATGCAGTGTAAATAAGATTTATGCTTTAACAGATGATTTCATATTCACCATAGAAACTGTTGGAATTCCTAGATATAATTCCTATGGCAAGGAAATAAGCGAAGATGTATATATTGCATATAATATTTTTGCGTATTCTGAACCACATAAAATATCTACTAATAATCAACGATGGAAGAATTCAAAATATGGTTATTGGGCAAAGGGTAAAGGGAGATATACTGGAAGTGGAACTAGAGGAGAATATTATGTAATAGGTTATACATATAGCGGTGAAGAAATTTTTAATTATTATTTTCCAATGGATTCTATTCCAACAACAACTCCGGATAAATGGACGTTTTATACTTATCCAATAGCAGAAGAAAGTTGGAAAGATACAACTATGTACAAGTATGAAGAACAAATAACTCATATGCTTAAATCTAAATTGATGTTTAACGATTTATCTAGTGCTGCAAAAGCAAATAATCCAAAATATATTAAAGAATATAATATAACTGCTGAAGAAATAGGAAAGGAAAAAGCAAGATTAGAGACTGCTGCTACTTGGAGAACATATGGTATGATATCTACTCGTAGAAAAATTTCGGGAGTAATATACAAGCAAGTATATTTAGTAAAACCGATGGCGGCTGATGCTGAAGTTGATGTTTATTTTGATACGGATGAACAGTATGTTTTAACCGAAGATAACGATGAATTGCTGATCCCAATATCATATGGAATAGAAATATTAAATATGACAGGTTATGCCAATGAAAAACATGTAAAAGAAATTAAAGCTATGGTGTATGTAGATGGTGAAAAAATAGATGAAATTAGTGGAAATAAAATAGCAAGCGTGAATGGACAATGTATGTTAGTAATAAGCAGAGAAGACTATCCAGAAAACCTTGAAAAAACAATAACAATAACTGTAGATGGATATATGCACACAGAATTTGCAGTTGATGGACTTATGAGAGATAGTGAAAGTAAAACCATATCCTTAAAAATAGAACCGAAGAAAATATCCCCCTTAAAAGATATAAACTTCGCTGTGTTAGGAAAAGAAAACAATACAACAGTAGTAAGCGCGCTAGCTAAAAACATGGAAACAAACATCCAAGAAACTATAGGTTTTATAGAAGGAGGCAAATCGTTGGCGGTAAAGCTAGATTTATCGGTGGATAATGTGGAAAACATAGAAGCAAAATTAAATGAAAAGAGCATAAATATTAATAAGTTAATAGAACTAAAAAACACATTCATATTAGAAATAAATATTCCAGAAGAACTTGAAAATACCCTTTATGGCGAGGATAGTTTGAGAAAAGAATATAATAGTTATTTTTATATAACTAAAACGGATATAGGAAGCAGAAAAAGAGAACCATATATATTAAAAATAATATTAACATCTAATGGTAAAGAATATACAGAAGAAGTAAAAATAGATGTATTGGATACGTTCCTTTCTAACATGAATAGCGAAGCACATGTAACAAATAGCGAGCTGGTGAATGCTAAAACACCTATAACAGTATGGATGGATTAATGAAAAAAGGAATCATAAACATCTGCTTTATGTTTTTTGGAATTATAATGATTTTTACTTTAACATTTGTATATATATTACATTTCCAGGTGGGTACAATAATAAAAAATATTAAAGCAGATTTATATTATACACTTATGAATAGTACGTTAGAATTAGATAAAGAGGCGCTGGCTTATGCAAAATATAGTATTAATAATTATGAACTAGAAAAACGTTTGGAAAAATGGGTTGATGAAATTGCTGAAAAAGAAATAAATGTACAAAATGTAGAAATGATTGAAATATCAACAGACATGTTAATAGATAGAGCAAAAATAAAAGTTAAACTTAAAGTGACATTTATACCGCTAATAAAAATTAGTTCTAAATTAAGCTTTTTCTTAGAAGATGAAATAGATTTAATGCTGCTAAAATATAAATAGGTGATAGAATGAAAAGTAAGAAAGGTAACGCATCATATATATTAACGTTATTGTTTTCTATAGGTATGTTAATTGTTACAATAATAACAGTAATAAATATGTTAATGCCATTTATATGGTATCAAAAACTAGAAAATATAGCATCGAAATATGTATATATAGTAGAGAGATTTGGGTATATAACAGACCTAGAAAAAGAAACAATGTTAAGTGAACTTAAAAATGATGGTTTTGATATTAATAAAATCACGTTTGCTTGTCCGGAAAACAGACTGGCCTTTGGTGAACCGTTTGAGTTTAGAATAACATATAAATTAAATATAAATAATATAGCTTTTGGTAATGAAATAAAACGTGAAACAAAAGAAATATTGCTTCACGTAAGAAAATATGGGTATTCTAAAATATAAGTAGCATCGGCATTATTAAAAAGAAGAGTAGCGTGTTCATTTAATATGTCCTTAAGATATGAGCTAGAAGAATAGTGAGATGCGTATTCAGATAGAATTGAATAGGACTTAATAAATTGTGAACAACGAATATCTTTTTTAGAAAACACTAAAAAGAATTTGTTGTTGAAATAATATAGCATACATTTAGGTATATATAGTTTTTCTAAATTAGCTTTGATAGCAAAATCTTTTAATTCGCTTGAACTATCAAAAACGTATATATTGCTAGAAATTTTATATACAATATTTGCTTGCTTTATTTCGTCCTTACAGGAGATATCCAGCATTTTTGTTATAGTAATTGTAAGCAAATTATCTTCCCTTATAGCTTCAACAAATAATTCGTTTGAATCTATTTCAAATTCTTCTATAAGACGAGTTTCTTCTAATAATTCTAAAAAGAAATCTTCTGCTTTTAGTTTATCTTGCTTAATATCTTTTAATGTAATTTTCTTTTTTCGTAATTCTTCTAAAGTAAGACTAATTTTAGCTTTATTGTTATTTATTCTCTCGACTTTCAAGCGAAAAACTCCTTTCAAAAACAAATTTATATATTATATGAAAAGTAATATTACATGGTTAATATACAGATATTCTTTTCTTTGAAAAATAAAATTATACAAAAACAAACGCAAAAAACAAAAAAACTTGAAATTACATAACTCTTATGCTATAATATCTACGTTAGTTTCCTTGCTCTTAACAAAGATTAAGGGCCTAGACCAAGAGGAGGTGTAAAATGATGAACACATATGAAGCAGTAGTAATACTAACAACTAAATTATCTGACGAAGATAAAGAAGCTGTTAAAACAAAAATATCTGATCTTGTAGCTGCAAACGGTGAAGTTATAAGCGTAGATGATTGGAAAACTAAAAAATTAGCATATGAAATCAAGCACGAAACTGAAGGTGTATATTTCTTATATACATTCAAAGCAAATCCTGAATTCATAGCTGAATTTGAAAGAGTTTTAAGAATTGATACTAGCGTTTTAAAACACATGGTTATCAAAAAAGAAGCGTAATATCCGAAATTTAGGAGGAATAAAAAATGAACAAATTTGAATTTTTAGGAAGACTAACAAAGGATCCGGAAGTAAGATATACATCTGGTAACAACACTCAAGTAACAACATTTACAATCGCTGTAAATAGAAGATTTGTTGCTCAAGGTGGCGAAAGACAATCAGATTTCTTTAACTTAACAGCATTCGGTAAAACGGCAGAATTTTGTGCTAAATACTTTAAAAAAGGACAACAAGTTCTTGTAACAGGTAGAATACAAAATAGATCATGGGATGATGCTACAACTGGTCAAAAGAGATATGCAACAGACTTTATAGTTGAAGACACATATTTCGCAGACGCAAAAAGAGAAGGAGCAGGTTCTTATGATGGGCCAATGCCAACAAGTACTGATGCCGGAGACTTCATAGCAGTAGATGAGACAGAGGAATTACCATTCTAGTCTCAAATTAATGAAAGGAGTTAATTAAAATGGCAGATAATAAAAAACGTACAGCAGGAAAAGATAAATCTTTTAGAAGACCAAGAAAAAAAGTTTGTCAATTCTGCGCAGACAAATCTATAGAAATTGATTACAAAAACGTTGAACAATTAAAAAGATTTGTAAGTGAAAAAGGTAAAATATTACCAAGACGTGTAACTGGCGCTTGTGCTTTACACCAAAGAAAAGTAAACGAAGCCGTTAAAAGAGCAAGAACAATTGCACTTTTACCTTACACAGCTGAATAATTGGTAAATTAATATATAAATAAAAATTACATCAGAGTATCTGGTGTAATTTTTTGTTTATATAAAATCTTGAATAAAAATAATATATGATATATTATTATGCTATAAGGAGGAACAAATGAAAATGAAAAAAGGAATAAGTTTAATAGTTTTAGTTATTACAATAATAGTGATGATAATATTGGCGGCAGGTGTAGTAATAACATTATCTAATACTGGCGTAATCAACAGAGCAAGTCAAGCGGTTAATTTGACGGATGAAAAGTCTGTACAAGATTTAGCGGCATTATTATGGGCGGAACATTATCTGGATGGAGATAGAAATGAGGATTTAGTTCGCAATGTGACTGCAAAATTAGAGGAACAAGGTGTAACTGCGGATAAGTGGAATGTAGAAGTCTCAAACACAGGAATTGTTATATCCTCAAAAAGCAATATAAAGCTAATAACATTTACTTTAGATGGAGAAACATTACAAGCAGAGGAAAATATGACATGGGCAACATATGTAGCAAGTAAATACAATACAAAAGAACTTACTCTATTTGAGGATATTTCGGTAATAAATGATGACAACTATGAAGTGCAATATAACGGAGTGTCAGTTGCTATAACAGAAAAAATAATAGCGAATGGAGTGTATGTTTTTGGAACTGTTGAAGTGCCTAGCTAAGAGTGAAGTATAACTGTAAACAAGATATAACAACCACAAAGCAATTTGCTTTGTGGTTGTTTGTTGTGCTACTTCGCTTTTGCAAGCGCGGCGTTTTTGTAGTTAGGATCATCGGTAACCTCGCGGATAACGGTAATCCATTCTGGAAGGATAACTTCCTGAGTTTCTTCGGTAAGCTCGATTTCAAGAATTGCTTCATCTTCCCAATCGGGATAGACATCAAGCTCAAAGTATTGGTTTTGATGCAGGAAACAGTATCTGTCTTTTCTTAAGGATTTTTCACCTTCGAGAAGAAGGGAAAGATATTCCTGAACACTGATTCTACGTTCGGTTTCCTGGCGGGACATGTCCGAAAGAGTAACTTTTTCGGTATAGTAGTAGGAGAAGTTAGAACCATCTCCACGTTGGCGCACACGTCTTTCAGTGCCGGGGGTCGTAACCTTAAGATAGGTTTGCAAAATACTTGTTTTTACAACATCCTCTCTTTTCATGAGTTCTTCGAGGTCTGGCTTTTTAATCAAATACTTTCTTTCAATTTCTACAGGTACAGGTAATCCCATAACGATAAATATCTCCTTTAACAGTCTGTCGATTTTTTCTTTAAAAGGTGTAGAGTTATCTATAACTCTAAGGTGAGAGTGACCAACCCATGCGTTTCTGGTCTTAAGATCGGCATCTCTTGCTTGCTCGGGTGTTTCTGTTCTAGCTTTGTTGTTAGCCAAAGTATAAGATTCTTCTGCACCGTCTGCAGCGGTAACAAGGTGAAATACTGCGTCGTATTGATCTCGTGCTTCGGTATAGGTGATGAGATTGTGAGCTAAGATTTCAATGAAATCTGCAAGTTCTGTGTAAGCCTTTCCATCCATAAGGCCACGGTCGTAGATGATTACAGTGTCTTTACCAAGAAACCGTGCGGCTTCACGAGTTGTTTTCTCCTTATTGAGGCTGCGATTGGTTAAAAGGTCTTGGAATACATTTTGACCAAGCTCCCAAGGTGTAATGCCAGAGTTAATAAGCTCAGTTGCGGTTTCGGGTACTATGATAACTTTGAAGCCTTTTTTGGTAAGGACTTGCTCGATGACGCTTAATGCAGTTGTTTTACCTGCACATGGACCACCTGTTAGGACAAATTCCCAAAGTTGCATGCTAAAAATCCTCCTATTATTTTTAATTACATATATTAACATGTAAACTATTAATATTGTTCACAAAGAGTATACATCACGGGGTATAAAAAGTCAATTTAAGTGGCTAAAAATAAGGCTTTTTTAACATTAAGATTTCGTTGACATTAAAGGGCAAATGTAGTAAAATATTATATGTGAAAAAGGTGGGTTTATGAAAGATAAAAACCAAAAATTAGTAACTGAAAAAGGATATAAAAGAATGATAGCCAAAACAATAATGAGTCCATTAATATATTTGGTTGTTATTGTTATGCTTGCTACAAATAATCAAATACTTGCGCCGGAAAAAAATATAACTAATTTAATATTAATAGCAGTCATGGCGGCGTATACAGTGTCTATATTATACTCAGAACTTAGACTTAGAGCATCAAGAGTAGAACAACTAAAACTTGGCTTTGAAAATGCTATAGGTAAAAATATACGCAACTTAAAATTACCAATAATGTTTATATCTAACACAGGTAAAGTTGTTTGGGAAAACTCAATAAGTTCAGAATTAGAGATAAAAGAATTTCTAATGGAATTAATTGTTGAACTAAACAAAACAAGTAGAAAAGAAAATGCTAAATTTAAAGTAGCAGATAAAGAATTTCAATTACATATAACAGATATGGTTATTGGAGATGAATATGGCAAGCTTGTAATATTTGCAGATGTTACTAAAGAATCTACTCTTGAAAAAGCCCTTGAAGATAAACGTACAACAGTTGGTGTAATAACAATAGATAGCTATGATGATGTATTACAAGGATTAGATGAATTAGATAAAGTAACAACAATATCTGGAATAGATAAAGAAATAATGTCTTGGATAGGTAAATACGAAGGTATTGTAAGTAAGATAGAAAAAGACAAATATATATATTTTATAGAAAAACAATATGTAAGAGAACTTGAAGAAAATTCTTTTGAAATACTAGAAAGAATAAACAAGGTTTCAGAAGACAAAGTTAAAATACCAGTAACAATAAGTATAGGATTATCTTATGACGAAGATACTTTATCTGGTAGATACAAATCTGCTATGACAGCACTAGATGTTGCTATGGGTAGAGGTGGAAACCAAGCAGTTATTAAAACTAAAAAGAAATACGATATGTATGGAGATACAGGAAAGCAACTTGAAAAAACAACTAGAGTAAGAGCTAGAATGATATCTCAATCGTTAAAAGAATTAATACAAAACGTAGAAAATGTATATATTATGGGCCACAAGAATACAGACATAGACTGTATAGGTGCAGCAGTTGGTATATACAAAGTTGCTAAAACATTAGGCAAAGAAGCAAAAATAATAGTAGACTTAAGAAATAATAGTTCTACTAGATATTCTGTAGATAGACTTAGTGAATTAAAAGAATACCAAGATGCATTCGTTGGAAAAGATGCGGCAAGCAAACTAACTTTTGATAATTCACTTCTTGTAGTTGTAGATACACATAAACAAAGTTATCTAGCAGCTCCGGATATACTAGAAGAATTCGATAAAATAGTAGTAATAGACCACCACAGACGTGGACCAGAGTTTATAGAAAACCCAATACTTACATATCATGAAGTATATGCATCTTCTACATCGGAACTTGTAACAGAACTTCTAATGTGTATGGATGAAGTAA
Organism: Clostridia bacterium; assembly: GCA_045659265.1. Taxonomy (GTDB): domain Bacteria; phylum Bacillota; class Clostridia; order TANB77; family CAG-465; genus UMGS1649. Next base: position 7,700 of record JAZOWO010000093.1, read on the forward strand.
AACTAGAACCAAGGGAAGCGGAAGCATTATTTAGTGGAATAGTAATAGACACTAAAAACTTTACATTCAAAACTGGTGTAAGAACATTTGAAGCATCAGCATACTTAAAGAAAACAGGACTAGATATAACAGAACTTAAGCATATGTTCCAAAATGATTTTGAAACATATATGGCAAAAGTTAATATTGTTAAAAACGCAGAAATAATAGATGGAAAGATAGCAATGTCTATCTGTAAAGAAGAACATGAAAATATTTCTGTAATAACAGCTCAAGCAGCAGACGAACTTTTATCTATAACAGGCGTTGTAGCATCGTTTGTTCTATGTGAGCAAAATGGAACAGTAAATATTTCCGGAAGATCTCTAGGAGATATAAATGTTCAAGTAATATTAGAAAAAATGGGCGGTGGTGGACACATCACATTTGCAGGCGCACAACTTACAGGTGTAACAGCAGAAGAAGCCAAGGAAAAACTATTAGGAATAATAGAAGAATATTCATTAAAAGACTAAAATTAAATAAAAGGAGGAAACATAAATGAAAGTAGTATTAAACGAAAATGTAAAAGGATTAGGGAAAAAATTAGACATAGTAAATGTAAGCGAAGGATATGCAAGAAACTTTTTGTTTCCTAAAAAGTTAGCAACACCAGCGGATAATAAATCTGTTTCTGAAGCTACAACTAAAAAATCAGCAATACAATTTAAGAAAGATACAGACAGAGAAAATGCACAAGAATTAAAAGCTAAAATAGAAGAAATCATAGTAGATTTCAAAGTAAAAACAGCAGATAACGGTAAATTATTTGGAAGTGTAACTTCTAAAGAAATAAGTGATGAACTAAAGAAAACAAGTGGTATAGATGTAGATAAAAAGAAAATCACATTAGATGATGCAATAAAAACTACAGGAGTGTATACTGCTAAAGTGAAATTATACGAAGGAGTAATAGCAAACCTAAAGGTAAGAGTAAGTAATATTTAGGAGGTATCACATGGAAAAAGAGGCTGTGACAAGTAAAATATCACCAAGTGATGTTTATGCTGAACAGGCCGTACTAGGCTCAATGCTTGTAGACAAAGATGCAATAGCTAAAGCAATTGAGGTGTTAAAGCCAGGGGATTTCTATAGAGATGACCATAAAGAAATATTCTCAGCAATGCTAGATATTTACAAAAAAGGTGATCCAATAGATATTTTAACAGTAAGAGAAGCTTTAAAGCTTAGAAATTCTATAGAAAAAGTAGGGGGAGATGTATATCTATCTTCATTAGTAGATATGGTTCCAACTACTTCTAACATAGATTCTTATGTTAAAATTGTAGAAGAAAAAGCAACACTTCGTTCTTTAATTAAAGCAGCCAATGATATTATTTCATACGGTTATGCAGAAACTGAAGAAGTTGATGAAATAATAGATATGGCAGAAAAGAAAATCTTTGATGTATTACAAAGTAGAGCAGCAAAAGGCTATGCAAGTATTAAAGATATATTAGTAGACACTTTCGAAAACATAGAGAAGCTATACAATAGCAAATCTAATGTGTCAGGTATGGAAAGTGGATTTAAAGATTTAGACTTAAAAACATCTGGACTTAACAATTCAGACTTAATAATTGTTGCAGCAAGACCTGCCATGGGTAAATCTGCATTCGCACTTAACATTGCAACAGCAGTTGCTAAAGCAAATGTACCAGTGTTAATATTCAGTCTCGAAATGTCTAAAGAACAAATGGTAAACAGAATACTATGTTCTGAAGCGCAAGTAGACAGCATGAAG
>JAZOWO010000094.1:0-8584 GCA_045659265.1 Clostridia bacterium
TCAAGTATTAAAGGTATAAATAAAATACATCCAAGAGCTTTAGCAACAGCATTAGAAACATTTGCTGATGATGAGAAAAAGTATATGATAGTTTCTAAAATGCTTTTAAGATCACTTAAGCTTGCTAAATACTCAGAAGAATGTTTAGGCCACTTTGGACTTAACTTTAAGGACTATTGTCACTTCACATCACCAATTAGAAGATACCCAGATTTATTCATTCATAGAGTAATATCTAAATATCTAGAGAATGGTTATGTGTTAGATGATAGAACATTAGAAAAGTTACAATACAAAGCGGAAAAATATGCTTTATCTAGTAGTGAATGTGAGAAAACAGCTACACAAATTGAAAGAGATTTCGATGATTTGTTTATGGCAAAATATATGAAGAAACATTTAGGGGATGAATACGAAGGCGTAATATCTTCAGTAACTGGATTTGGTATCTATGTAAAATTAGATAATACAATTGAAGGTTTAGTTACTATGTCTAACCTAGATGATGACTATTATATTTACCACGAAAAAGAAATGGTTTTAATCGGCGAAAGAACAGGTAAGAAATATGAGATTGGTCAGAAAGTAAAAGTAATTGTCGCAAGAGCCGATGAACATACAAAACAAATAGATTTTTGTTTAAGTAGGGGATAATATGAAGATAAAAAAAGATAGAAAAGAAGAAAAAAGTTTTAAGGAATTATTCAAAGCAAGATTTTCTGGTATGACGTTTAAATCATATCTTAAAGAAACATGTGAATTTGTAAAAAATAATTTATTAAAAACTACATTAATAATATTAGCAATAACACTATTATCTATTGGATCGGTGCTATATTCACCATCGTCATTTAAATATGATAAACCAGATGTTACTTTTGGAAGTGATTGGTTTGAAAGAATAAAAGTAATAGCAATTATTGCTTTTGCGGGAATTGTTCCATACATGTATATACCAGTTGTTGGACTAGCAGCAGGTATTTCTGTTGAGTGTATGTATTTTGCAAACTATGTACTGACAGTAGGTAGAATGAAAGGTACGCTTATATATATAGTACCTATGTTATTAAACTTGTTATTCTTAGCTATCGCAACATCTATAGGACTTTATATTTGCCGCAACGCAACATTATCTCAAAGAATAAAGAGCGTACAAAGTAAAAATTCTATGGATTTAGGTTTAGCAATATTTGAAGCTACAAATAAAAAAGATAAAGTTAAAGCAATTGAGAAAAAGAGAAAAGATAAAATAAAAGAACTAGAAAGCAAGAAAAAAGATTTAGATTTATTCCAAATAGTAAACGTTTCACTAATACTATGTGTGCTTCAATTAGGAGCATCACTTGTTAAATCTTTACTTGTATAACAGGAGAAATTATGAGACAAAGAAATGTTAAAAATTGTGATGAGATTTTAGCATCATCAGATAAATATTTAAGAGATATCAAATCTTTAGATAAAACTAAATATGAAAATGTGTGTTTAGAAATAGGTATTGGTAAAGGAGCGTTTATAGCAGAATGTGCTAATAGACATCCAGAAAACCTATACGTAGGTATAGAATTAAATAAAGGTGTTGTATCTTTAGCAACTAAAAAGATTGCAAGATACGAAGAAGAAATAGGAAAGAAATTAGACAACCTTAAAGTTCTAGATTTTAATGCATTAGAATTAAAAGAACTATTTGGCGAGCGCGAAGTAGATAAAATATATCTAAACTTTAGTGATCCATGGCCTAAGAAAAAACATGAAAAAAGAAGACTTACTTCTGATGCGTTTTTAGATGTGTATAAAGAAATATTAAAAGAAGGTTCTGTTATAGAGTTTAAGACGGACAACAGAAGCCTATTTGAGTATTCGTTAAAGAATATGAATAAATATGGAATGGCATTTGAGTACTTAACATTAAATTTACACGCAGATATAGATAGTGGTAAATTAGATAATGAAGAACCAAATATAATGACAGAGTATGAAGCAAAGTTTATGGTAAATGGACCTATATATAAATTAATAGCAAAATTTAATTAATATAGAGGAGATTGTATGTTATTAAATCAATATGAAAAAAGAGAAAAAATAAAAACATTGGTTACAACAATATTAGTAACATTAATAGTAATTGTACTTTTATGGGGCTGCCTTTTTGTAACAGATTATATGATGTTTATAAATTCAAAACCTACAGTGTTTACTAATTCAAGAATTGAGACAACAGAGACAGGAAAGAAAATATTTGAAGAAGGCGTGTGTTACAAAATAGTAACAGATGAATTAAATAATAAAACACTTTATTTATTAAACAAACAAATAAAGAGTAAATAAAGGGGAATGGGTATGAAAAATAATATTAAAAATGAAGTAGAAATATTAGCTCCGGCGGGTAGTTATGAGGCATTCGTAGCTGCAGTTAATGCTGGGGCTCATGCCATATATATGGGTGTAAATAAATTTAATGCACGTACCATGGCAAATAACCTAACAATAGAAGAATATATTAATGCTATAGATTATGCACATAAAAGGGGTGTTATGGTATATTTAACACTTAATACACTTCTTTTAGATAGTGAGATTAAGGAAGCATTAGACATCGTTTGTATGTTATATAAAGAGGGACTTGATGCGGTAATAGTGCAAGATATAGGTATTGCTACGCTTATACACAAAATAATGCCAGATTTACCATTGCATGCAAGTACACAAATGAGTGTATTAAACTTAGAACAAGCAAAATATTTAGAAACATTGGGGTTTTCTAGAGTTGTTTTAGGCAGAGAATTAAGTGTAGAAGAAATAGAATATATAACTAAAAATATATCTATGGAAGTAGAAATATTCGTTCATGGAGCGCTATGCGTTTCTGTATCCGGCCAATGTATGGCAAGCTCTTTAATAGGCGAAAGAAGTGCTAACAGAGGAAGTTGTGCACAACCTTGTAGAATGAAATATTCGTTATATAATGAGGCTAAAAAAGAGGCCTTAGTTAAGGATAGATATATTTTAAGTAAGAAAGACATATATGGCTTAGATACACTAGAAGCACTTGCTAAAGTAGGAGTTAAATCTTTTAAGATTGAAGGAAGAAACAGAACGGTAGAATATACAGCAGGTGTTGTAAGTAGATATAGAAAAGCGGTAGACAACGATTTTGTTATAGAAAAGAATACAGAAAAAGAGTTGCTTCAATTATTTAATCGTAGTGGCAAATGTGATGGATATCTAAATGGCGTTAGATACAAAAGAAGTATTTCAGATACTACTCCTAAAAACACAGGTTTGTATTTAGGACAAGTGCTGGCTAAAAAAGATAAGTTTATTAAACTTAAATTAGAAGAAAATATAGATCTTCACGACGGTGTTGAAGTAGTAACAAGTGAGGGACCAGTATCTTTTGTAGTTACTTGTATTAAAGATGAAAAAGGCAATATCCTAAATACGAATGTAGAAAAAGGAAGTATTGTATTTCTAGGAGATATTAAAGGTAAAGTAGAAGCAAAAGATATAGTATACAAGACATCAGATAATAAATTAAATAAAGAATCTAGAGAATATTTGGATAAAAAAGAAAAGCAAAAAAGAGTAGAAGAAAGCGTACTTGTAAGTATAAAGAAGGATAAAAATATTTCTGCAAGTTCTCAGAATAAAGATGTATTTGTAGAAATAGACTACATTCCAGAAATAAGTAAAAGTGTTGGTGTAACAGAAGAAAAAATAAATGAAGTTTTTGCTAAAACTGAAGATACAGCAACAATATTTGTGGATATTAAAGCAGATATAGATGAAGGACTATTTGTTCCAGTTTCTAAATTAAATGAGTTAAGAAGAGCTTTGGTAGAAAAAATAGAAGAGAGTAGGCTTGTTAAAAGAGAAGAAGTAATCGTTAAGGAAGAACAGCTACAAGTTATATCTAGTAAGAAGAATACTTCTAAAACAACTGCAATATTTATGTATAGATATAACCCAGAGCAAGATTATATTGCTCTTTGTAACGAAAGATATGAAGCAAATTTAGACAAGTTGTATGTTCCGGCAAGAGCTTTTAAAGAATACGAAAAGGACATATTAAAATATATAGGTAAAACAAAAGTATATATGCATATACCAAATGTTGTACTTAAGAATTTGGATAAATATATTAGAGATAATGTAGAAAGACTTGTTAAAGAGGGAATAAGCGGTCTTGTTATCGGTAATGTTGGATATTTAGAATTAGGCGTTATGCTTAAAGAAAAATATAATATAGAACTTGTTGGGGATTATACATTAAATGTGTTTAATAGCTTTTCTGCAGCTCATTACAAAGATTTAGATGTTATAACTCCTATATTTGAAACGGAAGATGCAGATATAGAAAAAATGGCTAAATTCCAAAATATAGAGCTTGTAGAAGGCCTTGCAACTGCTATGACTACTAGATATTGTATGTTAGCAAGTTTTGTGTCTAACGCAGAAGAAAAGAATGAATGTAAAGCTGCATGTAAACAGGGTAAATATTATATAGAAGATACATATAACAAGAAATACAATATAGTTCCAGATAGCATAGATTGTATAACTGAACTAGTTAGAAACAAGAGAAAGTATCCAGAAAATATAAGAAATAAGTATAGTGTAAGATACAATATAATGTAATATTTGAAAAAAGCCGTGATTTATAGTATAATGGTAGAAGAAATAAAAAATATACCAATATGACTATGGAGGTAATCATGACTTTTTTTAGTAAAATTTTTAGAAAGGAAAGAACTGCAAAGGTAATTTGCAAATGTGGAGCAAAGTATAAGGTAGATTATTCAAATGTTTTTAATAGCGAAACTGATGAGAAAAGAAAGCTTTGTTTCTATACCTACTGCAAAGTTTGTGATAGAATTACATTTTTAGATGAAAGCAAATTATCTAAAAGATATGTGAAGAAAATATATAAAGAACACAAATGGTGCAATTAAATTAGAACCGCTAATAAGCGGTCTTTTTTATGTCTAAATTCCTTGAAAAATATGCCTTTTTGTTATATAATATGGCTAGAGTGAGAATAATGCCAAATTAATTAAGGAGGTATAGGTATGGCATTTTGGAATAAAAAGAAAAAAGAGCCTAAGAAAGAAATGGTAAGCGTCAGCTGCAAGTGCGGAACATCGTATGAAACTGAATGCGACGGGTTAGGGACTATGAGCACCGGTTATAAAGGTCGGATTTCATTTTACACCCGTTGTGAACATTGCGATGAGATGATTTACATCGAAGAGGTGAAATTACCCAAGTCATATATTAGACGTGCTTATCGAAATCACATCTGGGGCTAAAAAAGGATACCACTTATTAGTGGTATCCTTTTTATGTTTTTTGCTTGTAAATTGTATATATTTGTAGTAAAATATATATCGAGGTGATAATGTTGTCAGATAATGAAATGGACAATTTAATAAAACCCGAAAAAGGTAAAAAAGTGAAATTAAAAAGAGTAAAATTAGATAGAGATAAAGCTAAAGAAAAAGAAGAAAAGAAAAAAGCAAAGTTAGAGAAAAAAGCAAATAAGGGTAAAAAGGTTAAAAAAGAAACAAATGGTGAAAAACCAAAAAAGAAGAAAAAAATATTTTGGAAAATATTTAAAATAATATTCTTTGTTGGTCTAGCGCTATTTGTAATAGGTTGTGGAGTAGTGTTATATGTTTTAAACGACATAATAAGCGAAACATCAACAGTAGATTATTCTCAACTTAAGAATCTAAAACTAACAACTACTATTTTAGATAGCCAAGGAAACCAACTAGGAACTGTAAATGCTGGTGAAAACAGACTTATGGCAGACTATGAAGAACTTCCTAAACATTTAATAGATGCAGTTGTAGCAATAGAAGATGAAAGATTCTGGACTCACTTTGGTGTAGATATTAAAAGAACAGGAGCTGCTGTAGTTACATTTATACTTAATAGAGGTTCATCATCTTTTGGTGGAAGTACAATTACACAACAGTTAGTTAAAAATATAACTGAAGACAACGAAGGTAGCTGGAAGAGAAAAATAAGAGAATGGTATCGTTCAATAATGCTAGAACAAAATCTAGAAAAAGAAGATATTATAGAAGCATATCTAAACAAGATATACTTTGGAGAAGGCGCTAACGGTATAGAAATGGCAGCTCAAACTTTCTTTGCTAAAACAGTAAGTGAACTTAACTTAGCAGAGTCAGCGTGCTTAGCAGCATCTATACAATTACCAGAAGTAACAAATCCATATAATGGAGATAAAAACAAAGAAAAATTAATAGATAGACAAAAAGTAGTATTAAACAAAATGTTATCTATTGGGAAAATAACTCAAGAAGAATATGATGAAGCTGTTGCATATGAGCTAGAATTCAAAAAAGGAAAAATAGCTTCAACATCAGCAGTTCAATCTTACGCAAGAGATGCTGTATGGAAAGCCGTTGCTGAAGATTTAGCAGAAGCAATGAATATTACATATCAAGCGGCAAGAGATATGGTTGCATCAAATGGTTATACAATATATGCAACAATAGATCCAACAGTCCAAGCATCAATAGACAAACAAGCTGCAAATACTAAGTATTTCTATAATGACAGCAAAAAAGGTATGATGCAATGTGCTATGATTGTTCTAGATAACAAAACAGGTAATGTTGTAGGTATGCTTGGTGGTGTAGGAGAAAAAACAGGATTAGACTATAACAGAGCAACAGAATCTAAATTACAACCTGGATCTACATTTAAACCAATAGCAGCATATGGACCAGCCTTTGAACTTGGTGAATCATATCCAGGTATGGGTATAGATGACGTCCCAGTAAACTTTAGTGGATATAAACCAACTAACTGGTATGGATATTATTATGGTTATGTTTCTGTAAGAGAAGCAATAAACCAATCAATGAATATACCAGCAGTTAAGACACTAAAATCTATAGATTTAGGATATGCTTTAAGATTTGCTCAAAGCATGGGTATAACAACATTAACAGAAAAAGCAAACAAAAACTTATCTTTAGCGTTAGGTTCTGCTAACGTTAAGGTTATAGATATGGCAGCAGCATATGCAACTATGGCAAATGGTGGTGTTTATACAGAACCAAAACTTTATACAAAAGTTTTAGATCATGATGGTAAAGAAATACTTACTAATGAAGTTAAGTTTACTAAAGTAATGTCTGAAACAACAGCATATATGTTAACAGACTGCTTAAGAAGCGTTGTATCAAGTGGTACAGGTACATCTGCTAAATTCTCTACAAAGATACAAATAGCAGGTAAAACAGGTAACACAAACGATGATAAAGACCAATGGTTTGCAGGATATACACCATATTATACAGCAGTTGCATGGAATGGTTACGATAATCCAACAACAATTGGTAAGAGAAAAACTTTAGGAACATATCCATATACAGCTACTGCAGTATGGACAAATGTAATGAAAGAAATACACTCTGGATTAAAAGCAGCATCATTTAGCAAACCTAAGGGAATTGTTAAAGCTTCAGTATGTACTTTATCTGGATTGGTTGCAACAGATGCATGTAAAGCTGATGAAAGAAATGTAGTTAAATCTGAAATATTTGCATCAGGCACAGTTCCAACAGCTGAATGTCAAGTACATAAATTAGTAAAAGTTTGTAAAACATCTAAGTTATTACCAACAGAGTTTTGTGAGTTATATGAAGAATTAGTAGAAATCTCTACAATAACTAGGGAAAAACCAAATACTAATACTAAAGATAAGAAATATATAGCTCCAACTAAAACTTGTGAATTACATACAAGTGCTCCGGTTGTAGAACCCGAAGTTCCAGAAGTTCCAACAGAACCTGAAACTCCAACTACACCAGAGAATCCAGGAACAACTCCTGAGACTCCAACTACGCCAGAGCCAAAGCCGGAGAATCCAGGAACAACACCTGAAACTCCAACTACACCAGAGAATCCAGGAACAACTCCTGAGACTCCAACAACACCTGGGACTGGAGAACAAGGTGGAACAACACAAAGCTTAGCATATTATGGATTAATTAGACAAATGCTTGCGATATAGATAAAATTAAATTTGAAAAGTCGAAGAATTTTATTTCTTCGACTTTTTATTGTAGATATTTTAATTAAATAACTCGTTTATCCATTCTAAGATTATAGATTTAAATTCAACATCCTCATTGATTATAGCGTTTTCTACGGTCATGTTTTCTGGCATGCTAGGATAAAGTAAAGACCACCAGTTGTTTCCTAAACCGTCACCTATAACTACTCTTAATGAATTGTATGTTCCTTTAGTCATTTGTATCCTGTTGTATGTTTTATTGTCATATTTAATATTCCCAATATGAATAGTTAAAGGATAATTGTATCCGTTTTCTTTTTGTATTTGATTTGCAATATTTAAGATAGAAGGCATGTTGTTTTGTATTGTTTTAATATATTCTTCTTTTTCAGTTATTCCATTAGTTATCGACTTAATATATTTGGTTATGCTATCTGTAATTTTTAGTTTTAGCATCTGATCGTTAATGTTATCGCTATTTGCAACTATATGTATTCTAAAGTAATTTGCAAGATTGTTTTTTGTATTTTA
>JAZOWO010000095.1:0-4962 GCA_045659265.1 Clostridia bacterium
ACATTTACTAAAGAAGCAGTAAGTATGGTAGATGAATTTAGTAATAGTAAGATACCATATAGTAAGTTATACAAAGTAATGGAAACAGAAAAATATATATTCTATTACTTAAATAAAATGCAAGCAGGCATTGTGGTTAAAGGAAACAATACTAAAGAGGAAATAGAGTTTATTAAAGAAACATTAAAAGAAAATGTAAAGAAATATATTGTATATAACAAGTAGGTGGAGTATGTCTAAAAGATTTATAGTAGATAGTAAAAATATTAAAAAAGTGGATAATAACATTAGTATATTTGGTGATGAAGCTCATCATATTAATGTACTAAGATATAGAGTGAAAGATAGAGTATATATAAACGAATACGAAGTAGAAATAACTGACATGGATAAGGAATATGTAGCTGGAGTAATTGTTGGAAGTCTTGAAGAAAAAGGTGTTCCTAATACAAATGTTACATTGGTACAAGCATATCTTAAATCAGATAAGATGGAGTATGTAACTCAAAAAGCAGTTGAACTAGGTGCTAAAGAAATACTACCAGTACTTTCTAAAAACTGTGTTGTTAAATTAGATGAAAAAGATAAGTTAAAGAAGGTAGAAAGATTAAATAAAATTGCTAAAGAGGCGGTAGAGCAATGTGGAAGAACAGATGAGGTAGAAGTATTAGATGTAGAGAATTTACTTAAGGTAGATTATTCTAGATTTGATGCTGTATTAGTTTGCCATGAAGCTGTTAACAATAGTCTTAAAGAGGCAATAAAAGGAATTAAAGAGTTTAATAATATAGCAGTAATAGTAGGACCAGAAGGTGGATTAGATGAGAAAGAAGTAGAAGAACTTTTAAATAATAAAAATGCGTATGTAGTAAGTTTGGGAGAAAGAGTTTTAAGAGCAGAAACAGCAAGTTTTAGTATTCTTAGCATACTTTGGTATGAATTAGGATAACTTGACAGATTACATAATGTATAGTATAATATGTGAGCTTGAAATAATGAGACTAAATTCATAATTGGAGGACGGTATGAAGCTAATAATCTACATAGCTTTAACAGCATTAGCAACTTGCGTATTATCGCAAACATTAAAACTTCTTTTCAACACAATGGTAAACAAAACAAAATTTAGCCTAAGTAAGATAACATCGGATGGCAATTATCCTTCTAGTCATACAGGATTTGTAACAAGTGTAACAACTATTTCATGGATATATACAATACGGGAAATCTTAAACTCAGAAAATGCTAATATTAGCGTTTGGTGCTCTATGGCATTTACTGCACTTGCAGTGGTAATCATAAGAGATGCGCTGGGTGTAAGATATACTGTACAGAAACTTTGTGAAACGGTGACTAAGCTTGCAGAAAACTCCGAACATGCAGAAGAGATAAGAAAAGAGATGGATATTAAATCTGGACATAAACCTTATGAGGTTATGGGCGGAGCTATCTTAGGATTTATTGTAGCCGGCTTTACATCGTGTATTTACTACAAATTGTACAAGCTTTTGCCTATTGCAATTGTGGCATTTGTGCTTTTCATTGTGGTATCTATCGTGGTGCTAAAGAAAAAAAGAAAAGAAAATGCAGCCTAATTAAAAAATAGGCTGTATTTTTTGCGCTTTTTGTGATAGAATACACACATAATATATAACGGAGAATTAAATGGAAAAAAGATATATTAGCGAGGGTAGATACAAGAAAAGTAGCGCAAGAAAACGTCGTGATATTAAAAAAATAAGAAAAAAAGTTGTCACTGATGTTGAAACCAAAAAGAAACTTGAAAATAAGAAACTGGCTACCGGTAAGAAAAATGTAAAAAAGAATAAGAAAAAAATAAGTCCTAAGGTTAGGAAAGAAATGCGTATTAGAAGACGTAATACATTTGCGTGTATTATTCTAATAATATTAATAGTAATAATATCTAGAGCAATATTAAAGGATGAAGGCGAACCATTTATTCCAAACTTTTGGGCAGAAGAAGAAAATGAATCAGTACTAACATTAGGTATAATTACAACAGACGATTTGAGAGATGAAAATACAAATAATGTAGTACTAAAAGAATTAAAACATTATACATCATATATGTTACTTAAAGTAAATGAAGACTATACAGTTAAATATGATGTGCTTGAAAACATTGAAAAAATTAATGAAAAAGAATATGTATTAACGGTAAAAAAATCTAAGGAATATACAGCAGAAAGTATAAAGAATGTTATATTGTCGTATATGGTAGATGAAAAGTCTGTGTATTATCCAAATGTAAGTAATATAGAACAAATAGTATCTGGGGAAAATACATTAAAAATTATACTTAAAGAACAGGATCCATACTTTATATATAATCTTGAGTTGCCAGTTGGTAATACGTTAAATAAAGAATATGTAGTTTCTAAAGAAGCATCAGCAACTATCAAGATTTATGAAAGAACAAAAGCTGCAGATAAGACATTGCCAAAAAGAATAATAGTAAAAAGATATAAAGATATGTACGCCGGAGTAGAAGCATACAAAAAAACGGAAATAAACATTTTAATAACAAATCAAAAGAATGTACAAAATATGTTAGGAAAATATGAATATAATGTTTCTACTGTAAAGACAGGAGAAAGTATATTCTTGTTATTTAATCAAAATTCGGAATTGATTTCTAGAGATGAAATACGTAAAGTTTTAGCTTATGGAATAAATAGAGATAGTATAATAAAAGAAACAATGCAATCATTGGCAGAAACAATAGATTTACCGTATGTTTATGATAAACCAAAATATAAATACGATATCTATGCAGCAGAGAATCTACTTCTTTCAAATGGCTATACAAAGGTAAATAAAGTTTATACTAAAGATAAGAAAAAAGTAGAACTAACATTAATAGTGAATAAAGAAGATGAAGAAAAAGTAGCGATTGCAAATACAATAAAAAACAACCTTACAGCTTTGGGTGTAAATATAAATGTAGAGAAGCTAACAAAGGATGAATTAAATAAAAGAATAGCAAAAGGAACATACGATTTAGTTCTTGCAAGTGTTAATCTAAATAATAATCCAAACATAAACTTCATAACTTCAAAATTATACCTAACAGAAGGAACGAAAACGGCATTAGAAGCAATTAATACATCGAATGTGACAAATTTACCGCAGGAAATTAAAAACGTTTCAAATACGATGTCAGAAAGTATTAGCGCTATTGGTATAGTAGCTAAAACAACATATGTGATTTCAAATAAAAACTTAACAGGTTTAACAGATATTAGTTACTTAAATATACTTAAAAATTTAATATAGAGTTAAACAATAACACCATACTTAAAGTGTGGTGTTATTTTATTGAAATTTATGTTAACTTGTGGTATAATAATTCTCGTAATAAAATATAGTCCTAACTTAAAAGTAGGGATGTGAGAAAAGGAGATAGCATGAACTTTTACAAAAAAGTAATTCTGAAACACGTACCTGAGTTTCAAAAACTAACAGAAGATCAGCAGCGGATAAGTGTAAAGATGCATAAGCATAAATATATTGCTATGTGGATTTCTGCACTTTTTGCAACAACATCTTACCCAGGCATCATAACATTAGTTTTGAGTGCAGCGACACTTGTAATTCTGAACTTTGTAAACGCAACAGTTGGTAACATTTTGTTCTGGATAACTTTCCCGTACAATCTTTTTGTATGCGCTATGTATTTCTATTGGTTCCGTAGAGTAATAATCAAAAAAGACACGAACCAAGAGTATTACAATAGACTTTTTGATTTCTTTACAAAGCCTTGGTTATATAACTATAAAGTTGTAACCAAAAAAGATTGGAAGAAACTTAAAGTTGCAAACAAGACGCGGTATAAAGCGTACAGGACAGAAGAATCTAATCATCATTGCTATAGTGTAACATATGAATTAGCAAGAATTATTGCTAGCAAAGATGTTAAAATTGTTTGGATTTTTATGGAGTCTTGGTGCTCTAAATGCGGCCATGCAATTTTAATAAAAGGTGACTATGTATACGATAGCAATATGCGAAGAACTTACAAGAAAAATGAGTACTTTAGATACTTTAAGGTACAGGTATTCAACGAGTTTGATTATACAGAGTGGTCAACATATGATGCACTTAAGCAAAGCGAGGCGTGGCAAGCTTTTGCAATCTGGTGTAGACAACTTGGTGGTAAACGTGATTCAGATAGTGAGCAGGGATAAAAATCCCTGCTTTACTATTTGTAAAATAAATATATTTTTAGAATATTTAACTAATTTAATAATTTTATACTTGACACAAATTAGCAAGTGTGTTATTATATATGAGTAGCGAATATGGTCTCGTAGCTCAGTTGGATAGAGCAACGGCCTTCTAAGCCGTGGGTCGGACGTTCGAATCGTCTCGAGATCACCAAAGTTGAGAGCGTAAGCTCTCTCTTTTTTTGTTTATATTTATTATTAAATAAAAAAATATGAATATATATGAAATAAACACACCACTCATTTGTTAGTGGTGTGTTTATTTTATTTATCAATTATTTGATTTTCCTTTTTAGTAAATATATTCTTACCATTTTCTCCAACTAGTATAGGGAAGAATAATTTTACAATCTTAGTAGCTAGAATAGAGAAAGCTATTGCTAGTATAGATACTAAGAAAGAAATTAAAACTTCTACAAATATATTACTGTTTTTCATAAGTGTAGATACTATACCTAGTTTTGATTGGAATAATACAATTAATAACTTATGGAATATTAAAATGCCCATTGTATTTTTGCCTATATACTCTAATAATTTGTTATTATCTATTTTATATGCTATATATACAGCTGCTAGAGATAATGTTATTCCGCTTAAAAGAGAAAGTGGAAGACTTCCTAATGTTAGCACTCTATAACTAACAGTTATATTTAAGAATGTACAGATGCATCCTATTATAGCTAAAATGAATATATAATACCAATGCTTAAAT
>JAZOWO010000096.1:0-6572 GCA_045659265.1 Clostridia bacterium
ATTTGATGTTGTTGCTGTAAGCGATACTGTTTTAGTACCTCCTGTAGCTACTTCCTCAGATAATGTTGTTTTATTTAATGTTATAACTGGTGCAGGTGCTGGTTTGTTTGTATCATCCCCTGTATACTCTAAAGTCATATCTGAATCCGTCGCTTGAGATATAGTAAATTCATTTCCAGATACAGTTGTTATTGTTGTACTTCCATCTGCATTTAGCACACCATCATTTTCTATTATCCCTTTATCTTTTAACTCTGTGATAAATTCTTCTACTGTTATTGCTCCTAAATTATCTGTCATTATTCCATTTTTTATTACTTGTAATCTTGTATATTCTTCAGCATAATTCTGTTTTGTTACAGTATTCTTTGCTCTTCCTATTATTCCACTATCTTCTAATGCAATTATTGCTGTTGCTGCAAGTATTGCCATTACAAGTATTGTTATACTTAATACTATTAAACTTACACCTTGTTTTCTCATATATTCCCCCTAATATATACTCTCATATATATGTATATTATTACATAATTAATATTTTTTCAATAGATTTAATATATACATCTTAATATTAAATAGCAAAAGAGCCGTGTTTTCACACAGCTCTTGTAAATTTATTTAATTGTAGTGGTTATCCTTAATGAAGTAATATTCACTGTTAGGATAACGGATTTCATTCTCTTCGCCAAACTTCTTGCAATTTGCAATTCTGCTTTCGAAGAACGGGATCGGTTCAGACCAATCACGATTGGTCTTTGCATCGACAAAAATGGTATCATCTTTTTCTGCCATTTCTACGGCTCCCATATCGACAACATACTTGTGTTGTCCTGCTTCATTGATGAACAATTCGCCGACTCTAAAGTTCTTAAACCAAACATCATATTTGATCATTGCTAGTATCTCCTTTCACATATAGTGATTAGATTATTATTTTACACGCTATAATAGTATAACATACTTTTTGTTTTATGTCAACTGTTATATTATAATATCATCATCACTTCTTTTTCTTCCTTGTATAAATTCATCTCTCATTGTTTCATGTCTATGTTCCATAGCCATTTTTCTGTCTTCAAAACAAGCTGTCGCCATTGCTCTTACATGCTCTGGTAATCTAGTTCCTATCTTTTCTTCTACTTCAGCTAGCGCTTTAGATATATCTAACTTGCTTATTGTTGTTTCAAAATATTCTGCTACTCTTTCATCTTCGCATAAAAAGTCTAGCGTTTTCTTCCACATTTCTTCACTTAGTGAACCAAATTCCTCTTTAGCATTCTGCTTTACACCACCACGTAATATTGCAAAAAAGTTGGCTAACTCTGGTGACATATCACTTGGTATACTTGGTGTTTCTTCCTCTGGTTCTGGAATTATTGAAATCCTAGGTTCTTGCATAGCAGTGAGTGCGGCTGTTTTCGCCCAACTACCTGCTATTATATTCATCTTGTCTGGTTCGTTACCAAGAACTAATGCTGCTTCCGTATCATACATTGGAGCAAGTCTTGCAGTTCTTTTACCATTTTCATCCTTGCCAAATATTAAAGATAAGTTTTCTAAATGTCTATCTGCTTCCATTATAGTCAAATCAAAAAGAAGTTGTTTTCTAAGACTCAACATAACAGAATCTATTTCGTTATCATCAAAACCTTCAGCTTGAAGTTTCTCGTCTAAATTATCAAAAACATGATAAATATCTATTGTATCTGGACAAATTTCACTATCTGGTCCATTTCCGATAAGTTCGTAAATAGAAATCATTTCCTCGCCAGGTTTACACATATTTTTTGTTATAAGTCCAGTTTCACCTTTATATCTAACCATATCGTATTGTGCAGTTTCTATTCCAGCTTGTTTAGCTAATGCACAAGAAATAAGTTCAGAATATTCTGAATTTGGTTGACCATCAGCATCAGTTTTTACAAGTACGCTTCCACCTTCTATTTCAATCCAATCTTTTTCTCTATTTACGTTACCTCTATATTCACGTTTAGTTTCTACTTCACTTTCTTCTACAGCACTGTCAAAATCTATATATCCATCAGGCGATCTATATTCACCTAACTCTTCAAAAGTTTTGTTTATCATATTAGCCTCCTATGGTCATTATAGCATTTATTCTAAAAAAAAATCAAGATGGTATTTTGCCATCTTGATTTTTATTTCTCTAAGTATTAATTAACCTCATTAGTTAGCTTTATAGTTATAATGCAGAGTTGCACCATAACTCGTTGGGTCGCTACTTGAACCATCCTTAACAATTTTTTCCCAATCATCTTTAGAACCAACATAATAAACATCTTTCAAGCTAGTACATTTATAAAACGCAGAACTACCTATGTTTCTAACAGTGCTTGGAATAGTTATATTAATTAAACTGCTACAATAATAGAACGCAGCATCATCAATGCTCTGTACTCCTTTAGAGATATTAACATTAGATAATTGTGTGCACTCGTAAAACGCATAACTACCAATAATTTTCGTATCATTATGAATATTACAAGAAGTAATATTTTCTGATGCAGCAACAGCGAGCACTAAATATGGATTGTTTTTATTACCAAGATACTTAGCATTATCGTATATATTATAAGTAAGATTTGTACAGTTACGAAACGCCAATGTACCAATAGACATAATAGTATCCGGGATCTCCAAATTAGACAAACTTGTGCAGTATCTAAAAGCTTCCTCACCAACTGTAGTTACACTATATGGTATTGTAACATTATTTAAACTTGAACAATATTGGAATGCTCTATCACCAATTGCGGTTACGCCATCACGAATTATAACACTTGTTAGATTGACACAAGATCGAAATGCTTCTTCTCCAATTTCCTTTACTCCACCTGATATTATAACACTTGCAAGGCTATCACAATTACTAAATACCCTATTTCCAATACTAGTAACACTATTAGGAAGAGTTACGTTAGTCAAGCTGCTGCAACTATAAAAGGCCGACTCACCAATATTAGTAACACTATTTGGAATAACAACATTAGCCAAATTCGTACATCCGTTAAATGCTTCCGAATCAATATTCTTTACACCATATGGAATATCAATATTACTTATACCTGTGCAGCCATAAAAAGCCCCTTCACCTATTGTAGTTACACTGGCAGGAATTTTTATTCCAGTCAATCCCGAACCAGCAAATGCCATATTTCCTACTCCTGTTTCAACATTAAAATCTCCTAATCTTAAAATACTTCCGTCATCAGGTAACCACAAATCTCCAGCGACATTAGCTTTTTCCCCTAATTCGAAAGCAAGCTCACTTCCCGTGAAATTAATCATCGTTCCGTTTGAAGTTATTTTTCCTTCTCCCCAGCCTAACGCAGACATATCAATAACATTAGTACTATAAACTGCGCTTCCGGCTGGAAGTTGTTCGGCTAACACCCCATTCTGATACGCTTCAACAGAACCATCTTCATTAAATACTATTCCCGCAATTCCACTCATAGTATAAACTGTATCATAATAAAAACCATATTCATTTAGTTCTGAAATATCATCTGGAAGAATTTGCCCAATATAAACTGTTCTATTATTTACAACAATTGTCCCGCTCTCAACTAAGTCTTGCCATGAAATAAGTTGTTCAGAATAATCACTGCCAGTCTTGTAAAGTCCAAACTTTGTTGGGTCTGTTGATTGATTTGAATATTTTTTAGAAGTTATTGTTACCCCTTTATCATTTACTACTATATTCCAATTTTCATCAGTTATACCTTGTTTTGCCAACTCTTGCATTACAACGTTGACTATATCATCTCTTTTAGCTGAATCCATATAAGCATCTGCCCATATTAACGAAGCTAAATCTTGTACTTGTTTTTCATCTGTAAGTTGTACAGCTTGATTTGCTTTATTTATTATCCCTGTATTACTTAATGTTATTACTACACTTGCTGCAAGTATTATCATCACTATTATTGTAATGACTAAAACTATTAAGGATATACCTTTTTTCTTTTGCATTTTCTATTCCTCCTTTTTGCATGCAAAAAAGCAAAGCAGCACATACCTATTTAGTATGTGTTACTTTGCTAGTTTCTATTTTGATTTGAGGTGCAAAAAACGCTTCTAATGTTTGTTCATTAGAAAGTATTGTGTGTGTGTGTGTGTGTGTGTGTACAGCCGCAAGGCTTTCAGCGTTTTTCATCTTTTGTTTACCTCTCTTTATTTCTTTATTTTATATCATTTTTGTATTTTTTACAATACTCTAAAAAAAAATCAAGATAGTTTTTACTATCTTGATTCTTCTTTTACAATGTTAAGATTTCTGGTCCTTCTTCAGTTATTACAATAGTGTTTTCGTAATATGCTGAAAGCTTTTTATCTCTAGTAGTTACAACCCACTTATCTTTTCCTACAACTACTTCTGGTGATCCTGCAACAACCATTGGTTCTATTGCAAGTGCCATACCTACTTGTAGTCTTTCGCCTCTACCCTTTTTACCTATATTAGGTACGCCTGGGTCTTCATGCATTTCTCTACCAATACCATGACCTTGGTATTCTCTTAGAAGATTAAATCCTGCTCCTTCAACCACTGTTTGAATTGCATTAGATATATCTCCTATTCTATTACCTGCCACAGCTTGATCTACTCCTGCAAAAAAGGCTTGTTCTGTAACTTGTATTAGTTTCTTAGCAAGCGGTGAGCCTTCACCAACTATAAACGTTCTTCCTGCATCGGCATGGAATCCGTCCCTTATATACTCCAACGTCTACGCTAACTACATCGCCTTTTTTAAGAGGTCTTGAGTCTGGTATTCCGTGGATTATATCTTCATTTACACTAATACATGTTGCATGGGTGTATGTCTTACCACCTGGATAAGGACATTCTACTCCTCTAAACGATGGAACTGCTCCATGTTTAATCATTACACTTTCTGCTACGTAATCTAAATATGAAGTTGTTACGCCTTCGCGGACATTCTTTTTAATTTCACTTAAAACTTCTTTCATAATCTCCGCTGGTACTCTCATTTGTTCAATTTCTTTTTTAGATTTTATATACACCATTGTTTAACCGTCTCCTACTTCAAATCTCTAATTAAGTCTGCTGTAACTTCTTTAGATGTTCTTCCTATTTTGTCACCTGCTTTTTCAACTCTTAATTTACCGTCTTTAGCATAGTGATTAAGAACAACCTCTGCGTTAGCATAGTATATGTCTAATCTTTGTCTTACAGCATTTTCCTTGTCGTCATCTCTTTGTACAACAGGGCCGCCACATTTATCGCAAACACCTTCTACCTTAGGTGGATTGTATTCTGTATTGTATCCCTCTTTACAAGATTTGCACACTCTTCTAGTTGTTATTCTAGAAATTAGTTCGTCATAATCTACATCAAGATTTATTGCTAAATCTACTTTTCTATCAATGCTTGCAAGCATTTCATCAAGATCATGACATTGTTTTTCTGTTCTTGGATATCCATCTATCATTGCACCTTTTTCAAGTACATCTTGCTTAGATAATCTATCCATAAGAATTCTGTTTGTTAGTTCATCCGGAACAAGATTTCCAGCTAAGATGTAAGTGTTAGCTTCTTTTCCAAGTTCAGTTTCATTCTTGATGTTCTCTCTAAAGATATCACCTGTAGAAATGTGAACAAGACCTAATTCTTCAGCAACTTTTACGCCTACTGTTCCTTTTCCGCTACCTTGAGCTCCTAGTATTACTATTATCATATAAATACCTCCTAAAAGTTTTATATATTATACATCAGTTTAACTATAAAGTAAATATTAAAAGGATTTTAGTTAAAAAATAAATAAAACTAAGCTAAAACTTAGTTTTATTTAACTATTAATTACTATTAATATGGGCTAGCTTCTGGAACTGTTGAACCATATGTACCATATGCAGTTCCTGATGTAATTGTTGCGGTAGAAGATACTGCTGTACTTCCGCTTGATGTTGTTGTTACATATTTACTTCCTACATATACCTTAGAAGAAGATATATATGCACTTCTTGTGTTATATGAGCTGTTTACCCATTCTGTCCATGTTGATCCACTTCTTGTATAACTCGTTGTTCCTGCTATAGTAAACTTAATTACTGTGTAAGATTTACCAGCACTTGCTGTTGCACTTGTATATCCTGTTCCTGCTGGTTTTACTGTTATTGTATATGTTCCATTTGTTAATCCTAATGTAGATAAATCTACAGTTGTTGTCGTTACTGTTTTCTTTAATGTTCCACTTGCATATATTGCAAATTGTGTAACTCCACTTGGTACATTAGATATTGTTAGTGTATTCGCACTTAATGTTGTTGTTAACAGTTTATTTGTTACTGTTACTGTGCATGTGGCTGTAGCTGTTCCTGATGTAGCTGTTATTGTTGTTGTACCTGATGTTTTTAGCGTTAATGTTGCTCCTGTATTAGTTCCACTAACTGTTGCTACACTTGTATTACTACTTGTCCATGTTATATTTCCTGTAAGATTTGATGTTGTTGCTGTAAGCGATACTGTTTTAGTACCTCCTGTAGCTACTTCCTCAGATAATGTTGTTTTATTTAATGTTATAACTGGT
>JAZOWO010000097.1:0-8314 GCA_045659265.1 Clostridia bacterium
ATCTTATGCATCATTGCTACTCTATTAGTGATTTCTCGTTTATCCATACCGGGAAGTTTATCTTGTAGTTTAGCTAAAATCTCTTCTTCTGGTTGCATTTCAAGAATCATTTTAGCGATTTCTTTAAATGTTCTTTTTTTAGCTGCAAGCATTTTCATTGTTTTACTTAATGCTTGTTTCTGAGCTTCTGTTCTAGGACCTTTAAACTTATTAATGTTCTTTTTTATATTTTCAGCAAACTTGGGCGAAAAAGGCTTGCCTGTTCTAGGATTAATTTTAATTTCTTCGCTCATTTAGAAACTCCTGTAAGTCTTTGTTTAACAAGATAACCTTTTCTAGCAATATCTCTAGCAATATCACCGATAATAGTATTTAATGGGCTAGGCCCTTCGAAAGAATCGCAATAAGTGATAATGCGTTGAATAATTTCAAATAGGTAAGAGAAATATTGCGTTAAACTCTCACTTGGTTGTATGTTTTTTAGATAAGAGTTAACTTTCGCTGTAGCTCTAGAAGCTGATGTAATGTCGTTGATTTGGTCTTTATCATAGCAATAAATAGCAATTTCTTTCAGTGCGTCTATGTCTTCATCTAAGTCTTCTTGAACTTGTTCTGCTAAGCGATGGTCTGAATAAGAGTTGCTAGAGTTAGAACATAAATGAACCTGTTCTGCTAAAAGTTTTAAAGTTAAGAGTAAATCTAAAATTTCTAAAATCTTATCCATTGTTCCTCCTATTCAGTTAAATATATTATATGATTTTTTGTTTAAAAAGTCAACTCTTTTTCAGCTTCAAGTCTCTTCTTATACTCTGCGATTTTTTCTTCTAGTTCTTCGCAAGAATATTTTACTTTTTGAAACTTGTGAGTTGCAAGATAATCAAGTATCCCGTCGCCATACTTTCTAATAATGAGCTGAGTATATCTTGGGTCGACGCCGTAATAATTTTGCTGCATATTACAAGTAGAGCATTGAGCGTGAACATTTCTTTCATCCCACCTAAGTGCTAAAGCTCCTCTCCCTACATAATGTCCGGCGTGCATTTTAGTCTTAGCTCCTTCGCTGTTTGGGTCGATATGTGTTTTACAGCAACAGCAAGTCCAATTATCTCTATAACGAATATACATTTGAAAAACATCATCAAGTTTAGCAACTAGCTTCTTATAATCTTTTCTCTGCTTAGCTTCTAACTTGCCTTTTTCTCTATATTTCTTAGAGCATTTCCAAGGTCTTATCCATAAATCTTGCTTATCACTTTTAACAGCTTGAAAACCTACAGAGCAACCATTTTCGGTTATTTTAGAACACCCTTTACAATCTCTCATATATTCTCCTTTTAAACTGGAACAACACTAACATCTAAACTAGAAATATCATTATCAACGAGTTTTGGTAATTCTTGTAAGGTGAAATGATTTTTTCTAGGATTAGCTAGTAATAAATCTTCTAGCCTACTTGGGTCTAAATTGAGTTTTTTAACTATGAACCAGTTTCTTATATCTAGGTTTATCAGATTTGAACCATTTAATCTCTGATAAAAATAGCCTTTATTCTTAGAGTTTATATTTCCCCATAACTTTATATGCCCGCAAGTAGTGCATAAGCATTTATAGCATAATAATTCATTAGGCTTATCTTTATAGTGAATATAAACAGCAAATTCTGAATATTGGCCTTTCTTAACTTCTCTATTATTAATAGAAAAACCGTTCCAGCAGCGAGAACAAGCATTATAAGGCATTTCTTCGATATTTATTGCTTGGTTATTATCTTTTATTTTCATTGTTATCTCCTAAGTTTTTTCTTAGCTTCTTCGTAATAATACGGTAAGTTGCGACAAACAGCTTCATAACCAGCCCCATCAAACCCTCTTTTTTCCATTAAATCGCAACAAATACTAATACAACCTAAAGCTAATGGTATATCCTCTTTCTTACCGCCACAAAAGTTAAGAATATCAGCTAAGCAGCGACAATTTCGCCTAAACCAGATTGGTATTTGGTGCTTTTCTAGATTTTCAAAGTTCTTTATAACCTCGTTGCTAAATTCTTGTAAAGCTGTTTTTTCTCTTTTAGGTTTTGAAGCTTCTTTCTCGCAAGTGTTTTTGGCACTTGCTATATATATATATTTATTAGTATTTAATTTATCTGTATTTAATTGTGTTTGGTTCTCAAGCGCTTGGTTTCCTAGCTCTTGAGAAGTGGGTGCTTGAGAGCATAATGCAGGCGACTCAAAAAACACATATTCATAACTATAAACTTTTACTTCTTTATTAGGTGAAATCTTTCTAATAAGAAGATACTTATGCATTTGAAGCTCTTTCAATGCACTCTTAATAGAAAATTCTCCCTCTTGAAGTATTGATACTAATCCAGAAACACTATAGTTCCATTCTTTAGGTAAACTTAAAACCACACTCAGTAACCCTTTAGCTTTAAGAGATAGCTTTTTGTCTCTTAAATGAATATTGCTCATTGTAGTATAATCAGTATTTTTTACTACTCTACAGATATTACCATTAACACTCTGTTTTTGTTCGGGATTCAGCAACCGAGTTGCTCTTTCGTCCATTATTTCATTATTAACTCCTATAAATAAAAATCGCGAGCAAATTCTTTTTTTCTAGAAGACATATTTCTAGGAGAATGAGAAGCCTTGCTCGCGTTGGAGAGCAACCATAAAGGTTACTAAAAAATCACAAATTGTTTTCACTTCTCACTCTACTTATAACCTCTATGGTTTACTTCTGCTCTCCGTATATTATTATATAAAATATCTAAAGAAAAGTCAACTGTTTTAATCTTCGACGATAATTTTTCGCCAGATTTGTTTTTTGCCTTTCTTCTTGATATTCATATCTCTGATGATATTATAGATAGTAGTTGTCGAAATGTTAAGCGTTTGGCTCATATCTTTAATAGTCATCGTTCTATACATATGTTCGAATTCTTTTCTAGTTAGTCTTTTCATCTATTCCTCCGAATAAATCAGGCCCGTCAACTTGCTTTTTAGCTTCAGCAAAACAAGACCAATCAAAATCAAGCAATCTTTCGAGAGTGTCAATTTGTTCTTGAACTAAAGTTGTTTGATTAGCCAGCGCTTTTTTGATATCTGGGTGAGATTTAATTTTTTTAGATAGCTCAATATAGTTAATAGGTCTCTCGTTTAAACTAAGAGCGCACCAAATTTGCAAAGCTTCTTGTTCTGTTTTAACACCTAAGTCTAAAACAGAGGCAGAAGTTTGACCTAAAAACCTAAGAGCTCTCATAATCAAAGAGCCACTAATAAGAATTAAGCCTGTGTCTGGTAATCTTCTATAACATACTATAGGTCTTAGCTGGCCATATTCTTTGATGCTGTTAGAAATTTTCCAGATATGCATTGAATCTTCAGTAATCCTTAAATCTTCAGGCTTGATATAGATGTCATTTAACGCGATTTCTTTTATTTCCATACCACACCTCTTTGTTCCCACACTTTAGTAACGTATTTTTCATAATCTAGATACTTCTTAATAGAGTCTATTTGAAAGAAAACGAGATTTTTAGTTGTTGCCATAAAATTCTGGCCATTAAAGTAGCCTCTTTTATAGCTAATTGAATCAACTGAGTAAAATGGGAACTTGAGCATTCCACTTAATGAGCTGTAACCTAACCCGTGACATTTTACTTTATCTCTAGTAATATCAAAAACTCCATTTAAGAAATGTCTTTTAACTTTTTCAGCAGTATCGTTGGCGGGAGATATGCCAATGTAATCGGTGTGTTCCATATACCACTTTAACACTGATAAATCTTCCCCATAGTGATAAACAGGTAGAACATTCTTTAACTTAGTCTTGATGTATAAGAAATTTTCTTTGCCTTGCTCTATACATCTTAGTATCTCTTTTGGACTTGACCCTGTTTTCGGAATAACATCTAGATTAATATAAGTCCAATCGGGGTCTAAACTCTGAGCATACTTGATATAGTCTTCAATGTTTACTTCTTTACCACTGTTCCAAGCAGAAAAAGCGCCGCTATCTATGATGATACTCTTATGTGTGCCTAAGAAGTGTTGAGGCTCCTTAGGCGACACAATGTAAGAACACAAGAAATTTTGCGCTCCTAATTCTTTTAAACGCTTAATCTGATTACTAGGCGCTGAAAAGAAATATTTCATTACCAAGATTCTCCAGCTTTAAAAGGCAATTCAAACGGCATTTCGCCTTGAGTAGCAACTGTGGTAAAACCACCTCTAGGATAATACTTAGTAGTTACTCTTAACTTATCAGTGTTTAGAATAGCTTTTAAATCGTCATAAATACGTTTAGTAACCCCTTCTTGGTAAAGACCTATGTTTCTAAAAGAGGTTAAATAGTATTTGAGAGATTTTAACTCGATACATTTATGACCTTTAGGGAAGTATTCAATACATACTTTTGCTAAATCAGGAAGACCTGAGAAAGGGCATACTGCGCCAAACTCTTCAGTTGTGCTAGTAATGTATTGGTCTACATCAGGAAAATCAAATGTTTCTAATACTGATGTTTTAATTTCGGAGACAGGCTCCATTTTGAATCTTTTACCTTCTGCTATTGCCATATTATTTCCTCACTAATTTTAATTTTACTATCTTATTTTTTTCATCAACTTCATATTCTGAATATTCATAATCTTCAAAGACTGGAATATTTGTGTTATTAAGCCAATTAAAGAGGTCGCTGCAACCAACTAGGCCATTATGTTCATTGATTACGAACTGCGATTTTTTTCTATCAACAAACAATAAATACAAGCTCTTTTGCTCCGGAGAAATATACATATCTAAGCCTCTTTCTTTAAAGGTATTGATGAATTTTCTCGGGATTGTGATTCTTTTCTTCTGTTTACTTATTTGAAAATAATCAACAGCTTTGCCGCCTCTCATTTTTTTAATTTGAATTATGTCTGTAGGTAATTTAATCATTTTTCATACTCCGTTGGGTCTTTAACACCAGCAAGTTGAAAAGCTTCTTTCCTTTCAGTGCAAGTGCCGCATACTCCACAATGCAAAGTATAACCTTTATAGCAAGAGTATGTTTTAGAATAGTCTATACCTAGTTGAGTGCCAACTTTAACAATATCTTCTTTTCTCATATTGCAAAACGGACTGACTAGTTCGACATTCTTCCAAGTTCCTTCTTTTAATGCTTGAGAAAATGCTTTAATAAAACTTTCTCTGCAATCAGGGTATATTGTATGGTCTCCAGCGTGATTGCCTAAAACAACACAATCATAACCAATGCTTTCTGCATAACCACCTGCAATAGCTAACATTATGCCATTTCTAAAAGGAACAACAGTTGATTTCATATTTTCTTCATCATATCTCCCTTCAGGAATATCTTTACCACCCATCAACAGCGATGATTCGAAATATTCTTGTAAAGGAATATTCATATGAGTCAACTCTATTCCTAAATGCTCACAATGCCACCTGGCAAATTTAGACTCATTAAAATTATGTTTAGAACCATAAAAGAAATTTATAGCTCTTACTTCATCATAATTTGCGTGAGCCCAGTATAAGGCGGTTACTGAATCTAATCCGCCCGACAATACTACTAGTGCTTTTTTGTTCATTTTGCTCTCCTTTTTTTCTTGACTAACAATAACGCAGAATACCTCTCTTCTCTTTCATAAGAGTCATAGTGCGTAGAATACTGCAAGTCAATGAAATCATATATTAAAGACATCTCATTAAGTGTGTTTTGCAAACTAAATTGAGAATTACAAGTTATGCACTTAACTTCAATATCTTCATAATCTCTGAATGCCATTTTATCTCCTCTTTTCTTCTTCTAATACTTTTTCTTTGATAAGGTCAAGTAAATCTTCTGAAATATTATCTAGCTTTTTTTCGTGAGAAGCTGTATAAACATATACTTCTTCTACTTCTACTTGGTCAATATCAGCAGCATTGGCAAATACTTCATCTTCGCCTTCTTCGGGGTCAAATATATCTCCTAAAACAACTTCTGCAATTACTCTGAAATTGTGAGTTTTTTTATCGGAACATATTTCAATGAAGTATTCCATAACTTCACCTCTTTATCATTGAAAAAAACTCTTGTCGAGTTTCAGGCTCTTTTAAGAAAGCTCCTTTAAGAGAAGAAGTAACCATTTTAGCATTTTGTTTTTCTACTCCCCTTGATGTCATACACATATGTTGAGCTTCTAATACGCAAGCAGCGCCTTTAGCTTTTAATTCTTTCATTAAGAAGCTAGTAACTTGTTCGCCGATTCTTTCTTGAATCTGCATACGACGAGAATAGATTTCAAGTAAGCGTGCTAGTTTAGAAACACCAATTACTTTCTTATTCGGGATATAAGCAATATGGGCCTTACCTGAAAAAGGCAAATTATGATGCTCGCAGGTAGAATAAAACTCAATATCTTTTAAAACTACCATTTGGTCATAAGTTTCTTTATCGAAAGTTTTAAGCAAGTCTTTTGGGTCCTTCTTATAACCGCCAAATAATTTATCCCACGATTTGCGAATGCGAGCAGGCGTTTCTAAAAGCCCTTCTCTGGTTGGGTCTTCTCCGATATATTCTAACAGCTTTGAAATGTAAAGCTCAGCTAGTTGTTTACTAATCATTTTTACTCTCCTTGACAAGCTGTCATAAACTTGTCATAATTAAAATTAGAATAGTTTCTATCTAAAGCATTTGCGATAGATTGACAGATTTTAATATCTGCGTTAGAATTTCTTAAAGCTTCAGCTAATATGTTATAATCTTTTCTAGTCATATTATTTAACATCAATTAGTTTATGAACTTGAACTGATAATTTGAATCTAGGGTCTTTCAAGCAAGTTTGAACACATAATTGAGTAGATTCTTTCTTTCCGCTTTCAGGTTGTAGATAAAAATTAGCACACGGATTATGAGATATCATTCTTTTTGCTCTTTCAATATCTTCTTCATTACTAATAACTAGCTTGATTTCGTGAGCATATTTCAGAGCTGATTCTTTAACGAAAGCTTTAGGGGATACAGTTATCCAAGCTCTGCTTGCTATATAAGTATTGATTTCGTGAGCGCCATTCGTTTCGATATGAATCTTATAATCAGCTTTTTTTAAAGCTAAAATCAAGTCTGTTAGACACTGCTCAAAAGGTTCGCCACCTGTAATAACAATGTCTTTCTTAATATAACGAAGCTGAATATAATTAACTATCTGTTGAGCGGTAAGAGTATTAGCTACTTCTTGGCAAGTCTTTGTGTCGCACCATTTACATCCCATTGAACAGCCCGCTAAGCGAATAAAAATAGCAGGCATTCCTGTATAAAAACCTTCACCTTGAATACTTTCAAAGATTTCATTGATTTTATATACTGTTTGCGGCTTATCTTGAGTTTGAGCAGCTGCATCTTCTAAAAGACATTCATCTAAAGAACATTTACAATTAAGGTCATTATATTGCATATTATAAACTCCATTCAGCGACATTTCCTTCGCTTTCTTGAACACTTACTTTACTAATATAAACTGCACGATTAGGTTCTGTTTCTTGTAAATAAGCGTTTATCTTATGTTGAATCCACCAGCAGAGATTTTCAGCAGTAGGATTAACTTTTAAGATGTCGTTTAGATGTTTATGGTCTAATTCGTCGTGTATCATCTTCTTAATATGAGTAAAGTCTATAACCATACCGTAATCTGTTAATTGGTCACTACAAGCTTCGATATTAATAATAAGATTATGGCCGTGAAGATTCTGACATTTACTTTCATAAGGTAATGAAAGTTTATGGCTTACTGCAACTTCTAATCTTTTGTTTACTTTAAACATTTTATTTAACCTCGGTTAAGATATATTCAGCGAAATGAACTTTATCGCCAAAACGATTAACGCCTTCGCGACGCATCGTTATAATCTTCCACCCTTCTTTTCTCAAACTTGAGATTATTTTAGGTAACCCAAATGTAGCGAAATGATTAAATGCTTCAAGTTGGGTGATTGATTTATAGCTTTGAAGGTAATTTAAAACCTTCTGTTTTTGACTATTCTTACGCATTTTATTTTGCTCTCCTTGTAGCTTTTTTAGCTACAAAATTATTTTAATAAAATTTTAAAAAAATGTCAACTATTATTTTTTTTGAGAGGTGAAAAATATAAAAAATTTTTATTTTATTTTTTATAAAATTATTTTTTTATGTCAACTTTATCTTAATAAAATTTTAAGAAAATGTCAATTATATAAAATTATTTTAAAAAAGTCAACTGGTTTTTTAAAAATTAAAAAATGTTTTTAAAAACTAATTGACAAAATAAAAAATAATTTA
>JAZOWO010000098.1:0-15413 GCA_045659265.1 Clostridia bacterium
ATTTGATGTTGTTGCTGTAAGCGATACTGTTTTAGTACCTCCTGTAGCTACTTCCTCAGATAATGTTGTTTTATTTAATGTTATAACTGGTGCAGGTGCTGGTTTGTTTGTATCATCCCCTGTATACTCTAAAGTCATATCCGAACCTGACGATTGAGATATAGTAAATTCATTTCCAGATACAGTTGTTATTGTTGTACTTCCATCTGCATTTAGCACACCATCATTTTCTATTATCCCTTTATCTTTTAATTCTAGAATAAATTCTTCTACTGTTATTGTTCCTAAATTATCTGTCATTATTCCGTTTTTTATTACTTGTAGTCTTGTATATTCTTCAGCATAATTTTGTTTTGTTACAGTGTTCTTTGCTCTTCCTATTATTCCACTATCTTCTAATGCAATTATTGCTGTTGCTGCAAGTATTGCCATTACAAGTATTGTTATACTTAATACTATTAAGCTTACGCCTTGTTTTCTCATATATTCCCCCTAATATATACTCTCATATATATGTATATTAATATATATCTGAGTATTTGTAAATACCTTTTTGAAAAAGAGTTTAAGCGAACAAAAATGTTCGCTTAAAGGGGAAAAATTTATCAGTATATACTATGTAGAAATATACCTTTATCGTATGCTTTCTACACTTATATATTACTATATAACTTTGTACAAATTATTATATTTTTATGGGAAGTTGTGGGATAAAAATAAAAGGCAAGTTAAACTTACCTTTTATTTTTGCTTTATATCTTTGTTTCATCTGGGCTTATTATTTCAAACTTGTAATCCTCTTTGATTTTTATATCATAACCCTCGTTGAACAGATCTCTATGTTCATTCATTAAAATATCTATATATCTTCTTTCTGCATCTTCATCAGATATTTTACCTTTTGTAAATTTATTTTCGATTATTATATAAAGATACTCATTATATAAATCTGATGCTAATTCTTGAAGTTCCGGTTCATCTTCTAATTTATCTGCCATTGCTGTTACTTCTTGCATTAAATCGACAGCTATTGATGCTACTCCTAATATTGTAGAAGTTATTAAATATGACATTCCTACCGCTACTATTGCTATAACTAATGCTGTTATTTTTAATCCTGTTTTTGCTGTGTTATTTTTGTTTATCACTGCTATTATTCCTAATAACAATGCTATTCCAGCAAATATTAAACCTATTATTGGTACCCAGAACGAAAGTAATCCTAATATTCCAAAAATTATACTTGCTACTACCATATATTTCCCCCTCTTTATTATCTTTGCATAAATACTACTCCACAAGGATTTCCATCTTTATCCTTTATAATTGATGAATAGTATGTTTGAGCTGCATTTACTCCAAATTCGCCTTGTAACTCTGTAAATTGAGTTCTTTTAGTATTTGTATCAAAAGCTAATGCAGAACCCATATAATACACACCACCTGTGTATGCCTTGTGTTCTTTTGCAACAGGTGCACCTGTTAAATTACTTACTTTTAAGTTGTTTTCATTAAGTTTGTATTTTCCAGTATAGGCTGTTCCTTTTTCATTAGTTAAAACTATTATGGACATATCCGAATTTTGATACATGTTAAATGCCGCTAGTGCTTCTGCACCCGTTATAGTTTTTGCATCGTACGCTGCCATTATTTGTCTACGTAACGCTTCAGATAGTTTCTCCAACTCATCTATTGCATCTGAAAGATCTGGTACTTCTATCTTAGGTTGTTCAACATATTTTGTCATACTTTCTATTGCTATCTCTTTCTTTTTACTTACATCATAAGCATATTCTACATTCTTATACTCTTTTGTAGATAAATCCATAAATGTAACTACAAGACTTGTATTTTCTCCAGAACCTTTTCTTTCTATTCTAGAAACAAATGACTCAGATTCTTGTTTTGCTACACTAGAGTATTCGTATTTGAAAAGTTTACCGTGTGATGTTTGTATTAACATATACTCGTTAAAGAAATATACCTTTGAAAATGCTAATTTAGATTTTGAACTGTTTGTTATTACTTCGTATACATCTTTTTCGTTATTCCAATGATAACCATAATTATATTTGTCTAACGGCATACTCCACATCTTTCCATACTCAATTTTGCCTACAAACCCATACTTTTCATATGGTACACCGTTTCTATCTATAAGGTTTCCATCAGATGTTAAGAAATAAAAATGCTCATATGTATAGTTATCTAAATATGCCATATCCACTATGTTATATTTATTAAGTTCTAACACTTGTGTACATGAATCATAAGAAATATCATATACTTTACCTTCTTCTGTAACCATTACTGCTACAACAGCTGGTGGATCAAGCATTATTCTCTTAGGAGTACCTATAGTCGCCCATTTATGAGTAGTTCCATTTTCAGTATCTTTAGAATATACCGCTCCGTTTTCTATATACAACTTAATATTCTTTACATTATCTTCTTTTCCAGCCCATTTAATATTTGTATATTTTGCATACGGATCAATTGTTTCTGGCTGATTTAGATTTTCATCATCTACCGTAGGAAGGTCTATATTGTTATCTACATTTGGATTATTATCATTATCTCCTACAATTGCTCCACCTAAATTCGAGATATTGTTTTCTATTTTTCCAATGCCATCTACAATTCCTGTTGTCTTTTTATATAAATCTGTAGTTCCTTTAATTATAGCTAATATTGCAGCTACAACTAAAATAGCTATAATTAAACTACCAAGACTTGTTCTTTGTGGTTTTAATTCATTACCATTATTGTTATTACTTAAGTTATTGTTCATATCTTCCATAACATTACCCTCTCTTTTGTATATAGATATAATATACCAAAAGTAATTTAGGGTCAATGTAATATTAATATTTGTGCATAAAAAAAGATGCCCAAAGATAAACTTTGAACAACTTTTTTATATTTGTTATTAGTCTAAGAAACCATCGTAATGTCTTGAAACCATTTGTGTTTCTATAGTCTTTAATGTTTCTATAGCAACGCTTACTACGATAAGTATTGTAGTACCACCAAATGATAGTGCTAGTCCTGGCATTAAGCCTTGACATGCTACTGGAAGTACTGCAACAAGTGCTAGGAATATAGCTCCAGACCAAGTTATATTAGTAAGAACTTTATTAATATAATCTGCTGTGTTCTTTCCTGCTCTTATTCCTGGGATAAATCCACCATTTTGTTTTAGGTTGTTAGACATTTCCACAGGATTAACAGTAAACATTGTGTATACAAATGTAAATCCAACTATTAATAACATGTATATAATAGCATATGCTACTAAGTACCATCCTGGAGCTGCTGAACATATTTTAAGAACTACTCCCCAAAATCCTGTTGCTGCGCCTTTAGTTACTAATTGAATTATTGTACCTGGTATCATTAAAAATGACATTGCAAAGATGATTGGCATTACACCAGCCATAGCAAGTTTTAATGGTATGTGGGTATTTTGTCCACCATACATTTTTCTACCAACTACACGTTTCGCATAATTTACTGGTATTCTTCTTTCAGCTTGTTGTACAAATATTACACCTGCTAGAAGTGCAACAAATGCAATTACAACGCCTACTACTATTAATATATTAAGTTTTCTTATAGCTGCAAATTGAGCTAGAGCTGTTATTGCTCCTGGAGCACCTGAAACGATACCTACGAAGATTATCATTGATACGCCATTTCCAATTCCATGCTCTGTAATTTTATCTGCTAGCCACATTAACAATGCTGTACCTGCAGTCATGCATAGTACGAACATTATCATACCAACAGCTTTCATTGCTCCAACAGATAATGCTGGTAACATTGCTGTTCTATAGTTAAGGTAAAGACCAATAGCTTCAACAATTGCAAATGCCATTGTTAACATTTTTGTATATTTACCTAATTTCTTTCTTCCTGTTTCTCCTTCTTTAGCAAGTTTTTCTAAACTTGGGATAACAGTTTGAAGAAGTTGTAGTACGATTGATGCTGTGATATATGGTGATATAGTCATCGCAAATATAGATAATCTACTGAATGCTCCACCTGAAATAATGTTTATTGTTCCAAGTATTCCATTTGATTGAGCATTGAATGCTTCTATAAATGCTAGTTTGTTTATTCCAGGTACAGTTATAAATGTACCAATACGGAATAAAAGTATTATAAATATAGTGTATAGTATCTTCTTACGAATATCTTTTACTACAAACATATTTTTTATTGTTTCAAACATACTATTTCACCTCTATCTTTCCACCTACTGCTTCTATTTTCTCTTTAGCTGCATTAGTGAACTTTTTAGCTTCAACTGTTACTTTCTTAGTAAGTGTTCCGTTACCTAATACTTTAAGTCCAGATAATTCACTTCTTACTAATCCTTCTTTAACTAAAAGTTCCATATTTACTACTGTACCGTTTTCAAATCTTTCAAGATCAGAAACATTAACTGTAGCGTATTCAGTGCTAAATATGTTATTAAATCCACGTTTAGGGATTCTTCTATAAAGTGGAGTTTGTCCTCCTTCGAACCCTCTTCTTATTTTTCCACCTGTTCTAGCTTTTTGTCCTTTATGTCCTTTTCCAGCAGTTTTTCCGTTACCGCTTCCAATTCCACGACCTACTCTATTTCTAGATTTCTTTTCAACAGCTGGTCCTAAATTATGTATTTCCATTTAGGTCATCCTCCTCTCTTATACTATTATTTTAATAATTTTTCTACTGTAATATCTCTTGCTGCTGCCACTTGTTCAACTGTTCTCATTTCTTGTAATGCTGCAACTGTAGCAAGTACTACGTTTCTTCCATTACGAGATCCTAGTGTTTTAGCTGTAACGTTTTTAATTCCTGCAAGTTCAAGAACTGGTCTTACAGCACCACCAGCGATAACACCTGTACCTTCTGGAGCTGGCTTGATTATTACGATTGAAGAACCAAGTTTTTTAGTATATTCGTGAGGTACTGTTCCTTTAACGATAGGAACTGTTACTAGATTCTTTTTAGCTGCTTCTGTAGCTTTTTTGATTGCTTCTGGAACTTCTGATGCTTTTCCTGATCCAACACCAATTCTTCCTTTTTCATCTCCAACTACTACAAGTACGCTAAATCTAAATGTTCTTCCGCCTTTTACAACTTTAGCAACACGTCCAACGTAAACAACTTTTTCTTTGAATTCAGGTGTTCTGTCTTCTCTTTTTTCTCTACGTTGTCTGTTTTCTTTAACTTGTTTAGTATCAGTCATTGTTATTTTTCCTCCTAACCTTAAAACTTAAGTCCTGCTGCTCTTGCAGCTTCTGCTAATTCTTTAACTTTTCCATGGTATAAGTAACCATTTCTATCGAATACTACTGTATCTATTTTTTTATCTAATGCACGTTTAGCAATTAAAGTTCCTACTTCTTTTGCTGCTTCTACGTTAGAAGCTTTCACTGTAACCTCTTTGTCAAGAGTTGAGGCTGAAACAAGTGTAGTTCTAGTTTCATCATCAATTAATTGTGCATAAATGTTTGTTAAGCTTTTGTTAACACAAAGTCTTGGTCTAGCGCTTGTACCTTTTACAGTAGCTCTTACTCTGCTTTGTCTAGCTTCTCTTTTTGCTTGTTTGCTATCTCTACTTCTCATTTTTTATCCTCCTTACTTCTTGCCGCCGGCTTTTCCTTCTTTTCTGATTATACGTTCATCAGCGTATTTGATTCCTTTGCCCTTGTATGGTTCTGGTAATCTGTATTCTCTTATTTTAGCTGCGAATTCTCCAACTTCTTGTTTGTTGATTCCTTTTACTAATATTGTGTTAGGATCTGGTACTTCAGTTTTAACTGTATCAGTATCTAATACTTCTACTGGATGAGAGTAACCTAGAGTTAAAGCAAGTTTGTTTCCTTGTTTAGCTGCTCTGTAACCAACACCATTTATTTCAAGTTTCTTTTCGAAACCTACTGTTACACCTGTAACCATATTTGCAATAAGGGATCTTGTTAGTCCATGTAATGCTTTGTGTTCATCGTTGTCTCTAAGAACTACTATAGCGCCATTTTCAACTTTAACTGTCATTTCTTTTACAGCGTCCATTTCTAATGTTTCTTTTGGTCCTTTTACTACAACGTGATTTCCATTTACAGTAACTTCTACTCCAGCTGGAACTGTTATAGTTTTATTTCCTATTCTAGACATATTTTCTCCTCCCTTACCATATGTAAGCGACTACTTCGCCACCAACGTTTGACTGTCTTGCTACTTTATCTGTAACAATACCTTTTGATGTAGAAATAATTGCTATTCCTAATCCATTTAATACTCTTGGTAATTCTTCTTTTTCAGCGTAAATTCTTAGACCTGGTTTAGAGATTCTCTTTAGACCTTGGATTACGCATTTGTTTTCTTTATACTTAAGAGTAATTCTTATATTTTTATGTGTTCCATTTTCTACTACTTCTCTATCAGCAATAAAGCCTTCGTTTAATAGTATGTTTGATATTTCAGCTTTAACTTTTGAATAAGGAACGTCAACAGTTGCATGTTTTTGCTTTGCTGCATTTCTTATTCTAGTTAACATATCTGCTATAGGATCTGTTAAATTCATTCTTACGTTCCTCCTTACTACCAGCTAGCCTTTTTAACGCCTGGTATTTCACCTTTATATGCTAATTCTCTAAAGCATATACGGCATATACCATACTTTCTAATATAGGCATGTGGTCTTCCGCACAATTTACATCTATTGTAATATCTTGTGCTAAACTTAGGTGTTCTTTGTTGTTTAGCTATCATTGATTTTTTAGCCATTAAACTTTCCTCCTTAATTCTTTGCAAAAGGTAGGCCAAGTAGTTCTAGAAGAGCTTTAGCTTCTTCATCTGACTTAGCTGTTGTTACGAATATAACATCCATACCACGAGCTTTATCTACCTTATCAAATTCGATTTCTGGGAATATCATTTGCTCTTTTATTCCGAAAGCATAATTTCCTCTTCCATCAAAAGATTTTGTTGAAAGACCTTTGAAGTCTCTTACTCTAGGAAGTGCTACGTCAAATAATCTAGTAGCGAAATCATACATTTTTTCTCTTCTTAAAGTAACTTTGCATCCGATATTCATACCTTCTCTTAATTTAAACGCAGCTATTGATTTTTTAGCTTTTGTTATAAGAGGCTTTTGACCTGATATAGCTTCAAGATCTTTTGCAGCGATATCTAATGCTTTAGAGTTATCTTTAACATCAGAAACACCCATATTTATAACTATTTTTTCAAGTTTTGGTACTTGCATTATAGATTTGTAACCAAATTTAGTCATTAATGCAGGTACAACCTCTTTTGTGTATCTTTCTTTAAGATCCATCACTTAGTCCTCCTTATTTAATTTCAGTATTACATTTTCTGCATACTCTTATTTTTTTACCGTCTTTAACTTGTACTCCAAGTTTAACACCTTTACCACATTTATCGCAGTAGTAACTTACTTTTGATACGTGGATAGGAGACTCAACTTTAACTATTCCGCCTTGTTCTCCTTGTCTTCTAGGTTTAGTATGTTTTGTTCTGATGTTAACACCTTGAACAACTACTTTGTTATCTGCTCTAAGTACTTTTAGTATTTTACCTTTTTTGCCAGCATCTACACCAGAGTTTACGATAACTGTGTCATCTACTCTTAGTTTGATTTTAGCTTCATTTTTAATATTTTTTACCATTGTGCTTTACCTCCTAAAGTACTTCAGGTGCTAGAGATATTATCTTCATATAATCTTTATCTCTTAGCTCTCTTGCAACTGGTCCAAAGATACGAGTTCCTTTTGGAGTCTTGTCATCTTTTATGATAACAGCTGCATTTTCATCAAATTTTATGTAAGATCCGTCTTGACGTCTTAGTCCAGTTTTAGATCTAACTATTACTGCTCTTACAACATCGCCTTTGTTTACAACGCCACCTGGTGTTGCTTGTTTTACAGAAGCTACGATTACATCTCCGATGTTACCCCATTTTCTGTGGTGTCCACCAAGTACTCTTATACACATTAATTTTTTTGCTCCTGTGTTGTCTGCGACATTAACAACTGATTGTTGTTGTATCATAGTAGTTCCTCCTTTTCAATTACTTAGCTTTTTCTACTATTCTAACTAGTCTGTATCTTTTATCTTTACTTAGTGGTCTAGTTTCCATTATTTCTACTGTATCACCAATACCACATACATTTTCTTCATCATGAGCTTTTACTTTTAATGTTTTGTTCATGATCTTGTTGTAAAGTGGATGTTTAAACTTAGTGTCTATTCTTACAACTATAGTTTTATCCATTTTATTTGAAACTACTTTACCTATTTTAGTTTTTCTTGCATTTCTTTCCACTAGTTTATCCTCCTACTTATTTTCTTCTACAGCTTCTGTAGATTCAGCTTTTTTAGCTGTTTTCTTTGCAGCTGGTTTTTTAGCTGCTTTTTCTTTTTTAGCTGTTTCTTTAACAACTACTTCTACACCATTTTGTTTCATAGTAAGAATTGTGTTAACTCTAGCTATATTTTTCTTAGTTTCAGCTATTTTGTTAGGATTATCTAAACCGTTCATGGCAAGTGATAATCTTAATTTAAATAACTCAGATTTTAAAGCTTGTAGTTCTTCAACTAATGCTTTTTCATCCATTTTTTTGTAATCATTTAATTTATTACTTTTCACTGTCATTACCTCCTAAGCTTTCTTCCTTAGAAATTACTTTACATTTGATAGGAAGCTTTTGGATAGCCTTTTTAAGTACTTCTCTAGATTCAGCTTCGCTTAATCCAGCTATTTCAAACATTACTCTACCAGGTTTAACAACTGCTACGAAATATTCTGGGTTACCTTTACCAGATCCCATTCTTGTTTCTGCAGGTTTTTTAGTTATTGGCTTATCTGGGAATATTGTTATCCAAGATTTACCGTATTTTTTAGTATACTTAGAAATTACTATTCTGGCAGCTTCGATTTGGTTGTTAGTTATGAAAGTTGGTTCTAATGCAACTATACCATATTCACCATGTACAAGTTTTGTTCCTCTTGTAGCATTTCCTCTTATTCTACCTTTTTGCATTTTTCTAAATTTTGTTCTTTTAGGTACTAACATTATTTGTTACCCCCTTTAGCTTCTTTTCTTTGTGGAAGAACTTCACCTTTATATATCCAAACCTTAACACCGATGATACCGTATGTAGTTAATGCTTCAGCAAAACCGTAATCGATATCTGCTCTTAATGTTTGTAGAGGTATTGTTCCTTCACTATAGTGTTCGCTTCTAGCTATTTCAGCTCCACCTAAACGTCCAGACACTTGAGTCTTGATACCTTTAGCTCCAGCTTTCATTGTTTTAGCCATAGCTTGTTTCATTGCTTTTCTGAAAGATATTCTTCTTTCTAATTGAGAAGCAATAGATTCTGCAACAAGTGTAGCATCCATATCTAAGTTTTTAACTTCAACGATATTTAAAGATACTGTTTTACCTGTCATTTTTTCTAATTTCTTTTTAAGTTCTTCTATAGCAGCACCAGCTTTACCGATGATCATACCAGGCTTAGCTGCCATTACGTTTACTTTTACTTCTGTTCCTTTTCTTTCTATGTTGATAGAAGAAATTCCAGCAGTTTTTAAAGTCTCTTTAAGATATTTACGAATTTTGTTATCTTCTACTAAGTAATCTGCAAAATTTTGTTTGTTTGCATACCATTTAGAAGACCAGTCTTTTATAATGCCTACTCTTAAACCATGTGGACTTACTTTTTGACCCATAAATACTTCCTCCTATTCTACTTCTTTAAGAACTATTCTTATATGGCTAGTTCTTTTTCTTATTCTATATGCTCTACCTTGAGCTCTTGGACTTATTCTTTTCATTGTTGGCCCTTGATTTGCAACAGCTTCTGCTACAACAAGTTTGTTTTCATTCATTGAATGATTGTTTGTTGCGTTAGCCATAGCAGATTTAAGGATTTTAGAAACGATAGGGCTAGCTGCTTTGTTTGTATATTTAAGTATAGCTAGCGCTTCTTTTGCTTCTTTACCTTTTATTAGGTCCAAAACAATTTTAGCTTTTCTTGCACTGATACGTGCAAATTTTAATTCAGCTCTTGCTTCCATTCTTGTTTCCTCCTAATTATTATTTGCTAAGTTTGCTCTTTTTGTCTCCTGCGTGACCTCTGAAAAGTCTTGTTGGAGCAAATTCGCCTAACTTGTGTCCTACCATTTCCTCTGTTATATATACAGGTACGTGTTTTCTTCCGTCGTGAACTGCAATTGTGTGACCTATCATTTGAGGATATATAGTAGATGATCTTGACCATGTCTTTAATGCATCTTTAGTGTCAGTTTCATTCATTTTTTCAACTCTTGCTAAAAGTTTTGCATCTACATAAGGTCCTTTTTTTAGTGATCTTGACATAGTATGTTACCTCCTACTTTCTATTTCTTCTCTTAACTATGAACTTATCTGTTCTATGGTTTTTCTTACGAGTCTTGTATCCTAATGCTGGTTTACCCCAAGGAGTCATAGGTCCTGCGTGTCCAACTGGAGCTCTACCTTCACCACCACCGTGTGGGTGATCGTTAGGGTTCATTACAGATCCTCTTACTGTTGGTCTTACGCCCATATGTCTTGTTTTACCTGCTTTACCGTATGATACGTTTTCGTGATCTGAGTTACCTACTACACCGATTGTAGCAAAGCATACTACAGGTATTAATCTCATTTCGCCAGAAGGCATTCTTACGTGTGCGTATTTTCCTTCTTTAGCCATTAATTGAGCTGCTTCACCAGCTGCTCTTACTAATTGTCCACCTTTACCTTTGTGCATTTCTATGTTGTGTATTTCTGTACCAACTGGAATTTCGCTTATTGGTAATGCGTTACCTACTTTGATATCTGCTGTTGCTGAAGATATAACCTTCATTCCATCAGTTAATCCTTTAGGTGCTAATATGTAAGATTTTGTTCCATCTTCATATTCTATTAAAGCTATGTTTGCACTTCTGTTTGGATCGTATTCGATACCAATTACTGTTGCATACATATCTAATTTATTTCTTTTAAAATCAATTACTCTATATTTTCTTCTTTGTCCGCCACCGTGGTGTCTAACAGTTATCTTACCAGTGTTGTTTCTACCAGCGTTTTTCTTTAATACTGTAAGTAAAGATTTTTCTGGAGAATTTTTAGTTATTTCTTCGTTAGTAAGAGCTGTCATATTTCTTCTAGACGGAGTGGTTGGTTTAAATGTTTTAATTCCCATTATTTATTTCCCCCCTCGTTTGCGAATGCTGAGCTGATTTCAGTAATTTCAGTATTGTATTTTTTAGCAACTTTTACTTCTTTTCCACCTTTAGCTAAGTATTTAACATCTGATGGGTTAGTATCTATAGTAACTATAGCTTTTTTCCATGCATTTGTTTTACCTTGGTGTACTCCAACTCTTTTTGACTTACCGACATATCTCATTGTATTTACTTTTAA
Organism: Clostridia bacterium; assembly: GCA_045659265.1. GTDB lineage: Bacteria > Bacillota > Clostridia > TANB77 > CAG-465 > UMGS1649. The sequence goes on from JAZOWO010000098.1 coordinate 11,469, forward strand.
TACTTTTACGTTAAATAGTTTTTCAACTGCGTTCTTTATATCGATCTTAGTTGCATCTATTTTAGTTTGGAAAGTGTATTTTCCATTTGCCATTTCCATATAACTTTTTTCAGTTATTACTGGTTTTATTATAACATCTTCTGCGTATAACATTAAGCGTACACCTCCTCTAAAGTTTTAACTGCGTTAACATCTAATACTAAAGTTTCAAATCTTAATAAATCATAAATGTTGATTGCATTAACAGTTGTTGTTTTTGTATTTTCAATGTTTCTTGCAGATGCTTGAACGTTTAGGTTCTTTTCATTTAATACTACTAAAGCTTTGTTAGCTTTAAGGTTGTTTAATACTTCAACCATTTTCTTAGTTTTGATTTCATTTAATACTATGTTGTCTACTACAACTAGTTTGTTTTCTGCTAATTTAGTTGTAAGAACTGATTTTATAGCTAAAGCTCTTACTTTCTTAGGTAGTTTATATCTGTAATCTCTAGGTTTTGGTCCTAAAGCGATACCACCTTTAATCCATTGTGGTGCTCTTATAGAACCTTGTCTTGCTCTACCAGTACCTTTTTGTCTCCAAGGCTTGATACCACCACCACGTACTTCTGCACGAGTTTTTGTAGATTGTGTTCCTTGTCTTTGATTAGCTAAGAAGTTAACTAATACTTGGTGTACTACTACTTCGTTAGGTTCAATTCCAAAAACTGCTTCATTTAACTCGATGTCAGATACTTTCTTTCCTGTTATATCTAATACGTCTGTTTTAAGCATTTTAACTTTCTCCTTTCCTAAGCTTTAACACTCTTAGTAATATTTAGAGTAGCTCCCTTAGCTCCAGGTACTGAACCTTTAACTAATACTGCATTTTTATCAGTGTCTACTTTTACTACTTCAAGGTTTAAAACTGTACGATTTACATGTCCCATGTGTCCAGCTAGTTTTATATTCTTAAATACTCTACCTGGGTTTGTACCAGCTCCCATAGAACCTGGTCTTCTGTGATAGTTAGAACCATGAGTTGTTGGCCCTCTGTGTAATCCATATCTGTGAATAACACCTTGGAATCCTTTACCCTTTGATACACCATGTACATCTACGTGGTCTCCTGCTTCTAAAACTTCAAGTGATATTTCTTGACCAATTGTATATTCGTCAACGTTATCTACTCTGATTTCTTTTATGTATTTTTTAACAGGTACCCCTGCTTTTGCAAACACGCCTTTTTCAGGTTTGTTTACTCTGTTTTCTTTTACATCACCAAAACCAACTACTATAGCGTTGTATCCTTCTTTATCTGAAGTTTTCTTTCCAACAACTACTAATTTGTAAGCTTCGATTACTGTAACTGGTACTACTGTTCCATCTTCGTTGAAGATTTGAGTCATACCAAGTTTTTTTCCGTAAACTTCTTTCATTTTGAATTTCCTCCCTTTAAAAATTTACTAAACTTTTCTGTTTACTTCTAATGTCATATTCAGTATAGGGTATTGCACTTCCCTTAAATTACTTAAGGATTGCTACTAAATATTATTAAAGTTTAACTTCGATTTCAACACCAGCAGGCATATCGATTGCCATAAGCGCATCAACTGTTGCTTGGTTAGGTGCCTTAACGTCTATAACTCTCTTGTGAGTTCTTAACTCAAATTGTTCTCTTGAATCTTTGTGTTTGTGTGGAGAACGAAGAATAGTTACAACTTCTTTTCTAGTTGGTAGAGGTACAGGTCCTGATACTTCAGCTCCTGAATTTCTAGCTACTTCAACTAGCTTAAGTGCAGTTTGTTCTAGCACTACGTGGTCATAAGATTTAAGTCTTATTCTCATTTTTGATACATTTGTTTTTGCCATAAATTTCACTCCTTTACTATTATTTCAAGGACTTGCAAGTTTTACACTACCCCGTGTGTTTCAAAATTGTCGTATAATATAATGCCAAATAAACATACTTTTTTTCAAAAATATATACTTGGCAAATACAATTTTATACTTGCCGCCCGATTTAAAATCAGACATGCTCCATGGAAGTTCCCTATGTCTAAGCATAGCCATCTACCACTTCTACGCAAATCAACACACATATTGTAACATATAACATTTATAAAAGCAATACTTTTTAACAAAAATATTTCAGTTTTTTTACAATGTTTTAGAAAAGGCCGAAAAATAAAGGCAAGACGTTAATCTTACCTTTATTTTTATATTTTAGCCTTGTCCTCCGCTATGACTACCCACTATGAGTTGGAGTACCACCTGTTGATTTAAGTCCATACGCATTTCCAGATACTATAACATTAGTACCAAGCTCTAAAGTTTCATCTGCAGAAGATTTTGTTACTCTTTTTCCAGCTATATATATATTATTACTTGTAATTGTAGCTTCTGCTGTATTATATGAACTTATAAGCCAATCCACCCATGTCATTCCTTCTAAAGCTTTATAGCTAGTTCCATCTATTGTAAAAGATATTTCTTTTGCAGAAGTAACTTTATCTTTTACTGTAATTCCGCTATCTGTTATTGTTATATTCCAATCATCAGCAGTAATTCCTTCAGCTTCTAATTCTTCTAACACTTCTCTTGTTAGATCTTCCCCTCTATATTGGTCCATATACTTTTCAGCCCAAACCATAGCCGCCAAATCTTGTACTTGTTTTTCGTTTGTAAGTTGTACTGCTTGATCAGCTCTATCTATTATTCCTGTATTAGATAACGATATAACTACAGTTGCGGCAATTATAATCATAACTATTATTGTTATCACTAACACTATTAATGATATACCTTTTTTCATCCTTTGTTCCTCCTATATAATAAGTACTAATACGAACCGCCACTATGTGTATTTGAACCGCCACTTGATGATGGTGTATATAAGCTATATGTTGCACCAGCATTTATTACAGCTGTTGCTGCAACCGCTGTGCTTCCGCTTGTTGTTACATAAGCACTTCCTACATATATATTAGTTCCAGAAGTTGTAGCTTCTGCTTTGTTGTATTTGCTGTTAACCCATTCTGTCCATGTTGATCCTGTTCTTGTGTAATATGTTGTTGTACCTATTACAAAAGATATTACAGAATATGTTTTTTCGGCGCTTGCTTGTGAATCTTCAAATCCACTTGCTGTTGCTTTTACAGTTATTGTATATGTTCCAGTTGTTAAATTTAATTCATCTAATGCAAAAGTTTTTACTGTTGTAGTAGTTTTCTCTACACCATTTACATATATTATGTATCTATCCACTTTAGCATTTGTATCCGCTATTGTTAATGTATTGTTTGAAACCGATACAGTTGGTGCTGTTAAAACTACTGGTTCTGGTGTAGTGTCTTCTGGTTTTGTTTGTTCGTTTTTATCTACTACAGTTACTCCACCTGTCGTTACAGTTATTTCAAATCTATTTGTGTCTATTTTATTTTCTTCTATAACTTCATCTACTTTTTCTTGAAGCTTTGCAACATCTCTTTCGCCTCCTGCATAAGCATCTGCCCACGCTAGTGCTACTAAATCTTGTACTTGTTTTGCATTTGTAAGTTGAACCGCTTGGTCTGCTCTGTTTATTATACTTGTATTTGTAAGCGAAATTATTACAGTCGCCGCTAATATTATCATAACTATTATTGTTATTACTAATACTATTAATGATATTCCTTTTTTCATCTTTTGTTCCTCCCTTATATTATTTTCTACATTTATCCTATTACAATTTTTTATTTTTTGCAAGTGCTTTAATATTTTTACACTCAATATTTTTTCTACTTATATATATATTATACTTTTTACCTTTTTACATAAAAAGGCCCCGCTTTTTTGCGGAGCCTTTTGTTACATTCTATGAAGGATTACCCTCCGTTCATAGAGTGCCTGTTCTCTTGTGTATTTACACTTAAGAACAACATTGCCATCGATACCAACAAGACCATACTGATTTCCTCGTCTTACC
>JAZOWO010000099.1:0-2303 GCA_045659265.1 Clostridia bacterium
CTATTTCTATTTGTAATTGTTTAGCTTCTGCTAGTTCTTTTTCTAAACTTTCTATTTTTTTATTTAATTTTTTAGTATTGCCAAAAAAAGATGTACCATCCTTAAATACTCCTGCTACTGTTCCTGTTACTCCATCTATAAACCCTACTACTGTAGATGAAACTTTAGTCATAAAAGGAACCTTAAGAATAGCTAGTAAATAAATTGATATAATTACGCAAACTGCGATAATTATACCAATCATTAGTTTATTCTTCTTTTCTTTTTTTCTTAGTTTGGCATCCCTCATGTAATTCATAGTTATGCTCCTTATTTTCTTCTAGTCTTAATTGATTTCTTTAGTACCTCAATATTTGATAATGCACTTCCAACACCTCTTGCAACACATTCTAAAGGATTGTTTGCAATGTATACTGGAATTCCTATTCTATCTGATATATATCTATCTATATTTTTAATATATGCTCCGCCGCCACAAACAGCAATACCTTTTTCCATAATATCTGCTGCAAGTTCTGGTGGTGTTTTTTCTAAAGTTAAATTAATGACTTTAATAATGTCTTCTAATATTCTTCTCATTGCAGCTTCAATATCTGATGTTGTTACAGTTATTGTATCTGGAAGACCTGTTGTTAAGTTTCTTCCTTTAACTTGCATTCTTTCTTCTGTCATAGATGAGAATGCTGCTCCTATTGTGTTCTTTATTTCTTCTGCTATATTATCTCCAATAAGTACATCGAATTTATTTTTTACATATTCTATTATGTCTTTATCTAAATCATCTCCAGCTGTACGAATAGCGTTTGAAATTACTATTCCACCTAGAGATATAACTGCTACTTCTGTAATGCCACCACCGATGTCTATTATCATAGCACCTTCTGGACTATCTACTTTAATTCCAGCCCCTATAGCCGCCGCCATAGCTTCTTCCATTACATATACTTCCTTTGCTCCAGAAAGATATGCTGTTTCTTCTACCGCTCTTTCTTCAACATCTGTAACTCCAGATGGTACACATATTACTACACGTGGTTTAGATAGCATGCTTTTATTTGTACATTTTTTAATAAATTCTTCAAGCATCATTCTTGTGCCATAGAAGTTTGCAATTACTCCACCTTTAAGTGGTTTAACCGCAAGAATATTATCTGGTGTTCTACCAAGCATTTCTTTAGCTACATTGCCAACTGCTAAAACATCACCTGTTACATCGTTGATTGCCACAACTGTTGGTTCTTTAAGTACAATCCCCTCACCCTTAACATATATTTGAGTTGTAGATGTTCCTAAATCTATACCTATATCTTTTGCCATCAGTTTCATAATATTCTACCTCCTATAAATAGCGAATTATTTGTTTCTTTTATGCTTGTATATCCATTAGCCCCAATTATTATATGATCTAAAACTGTTATATCAAAAATAGCTGCATAATCTATAATCTTCTTTGTTAACAATATATCTTGTCTACTTGGAGTGGTATCCCCACTCGGATGATTATGGACTAAAACTATAGAACTCGCAAGTTGTTTTATTGGTTCACTCAAAATTTCTTTCGGTGAAACCATTGACTTGTTTGTCATTCCAATACACACGGTTATAACAGACTTAACATGTGATTTTGTGTCTAACAATACAACTTTAACATGTTCTACTTTAGCTTCTTTAAGTTCTGACGATAACATATCATATACTTGCTTAGGACTTGTTATCTTAATTTTTGTTTCGTTTAATTTATTACTATTTATCCTTTTAGCAATTTCTAGTACAGCTTTAATTTGTATAGCTTTTACTTTTCCTATACCTTGTACCTTCATTAATTCTTCTAATGAGGCTTCTTCTAAATATCTAAATCCAGCAAGACCGCACTCATGCTTAGATAAAAGTAATCTTGCCACATCTACCGAATTTAATTCTTTAGATCCAGATTTTATAATTATTGCTAAAAGTTCTGCATCAGTAAGCACCAAGCCACCATACTTTTCAAACTTTTCATATGGTCTATCCTCTAAAGGTATGTTCTTAATACTTAGCTTGTCCACTAATTACACTTTCTTTACAATTATTAGCGCAATAACCAACCCTATTATTGATGCAATATTTAAGTCCATCATAAATCCAAATGTAACTTTAATAATGCTTAAATCTAATGTTAATGGGTTTGTTAATCCAAGCTCTTTACCGTAAGCAAGAAAGCTTAAAGCAGGTACGCTTGCTGCTAATGTTCCTAAATATCCCCCTATAATTATCCCCGAAAAAACTATTAATGTTTTAATAAGATTTCTCATTGTTTCCTCCTT
>JAZOWO010000100.1:0-1636 GCA_045659265.1 Clostridia bacterium
GCTTCAACTACTATATCTTCAATCTTTCTAGACTTTAAATGGCCTCTAATAAGCGGAATAGCACAATAATGGCAATTATTATTACATCCATCTGATATTCTTATATATGCTGTTGGGAATGTTGTTGAAACAATTCTATTATTAAAGTCTAATCCATTTTTAGATTTGTTTAATTTGAAATATTCTGAAAAAATGTTGTTAAGATTATCATATTCATCTACACCGATGACTAAGTCTACTTCTTTGAATTCTCTTATTATATCTTGCTTATATCTTTTTGCTAAACATCCTACTACGATTAAATGTTTAAGATTTCCTATCTTTTTGTATTCTGCCATATCTAGAATAACGCTTATTGCTTCTTCTTTAGCAGATTTAATAAATCCACATGTATTTACTACAATACATTCTGCTTCATCTAAATTTTGTGTAAGCTCAAAACCAATACTTCCAAGATAGCCTAAAATCATCTCACTATCTACTTCGTTTTTGCTACACCCTAATGTAACTAATGCTGTCTTCATTAATTTACCTCCAACAAATTCATTATACCATATTACGACAAAAAAAGAAATATCTATTCTAAAATATGTGAAAATTTACCAAATAAACATATAAAAAGCAAAGGTAGTAATATTACTACCTTGTCAAAAAACTATTTAATCACATTCACCGCCATATGTTGCGCCATCTACAATAACATCATCTGGTTCAACTTTTATGCCATATATGCCGCTGTTTGAACCATCTCCTATTGTTGTGGTTATATAATCCGGGCAATTATATAGACTAGATTTCATATAAAGATTTGATACATATATTTTACCGTCATTATATTCACTTTCAGCAAACTCTCCCCAAGTCATACCGGGTTCTGCGGTATATGTATAAATCACATCTGTATCATCGTTCCAACTTGAAGAGTTTGTACCATGACGTACTTTGAAAGTAATTAAATTCGATTCACCTTTTGCTTTAATGCTCACCCCATTATCTGATACTGTTATATCCCATTTATCTGATGTTATACCTTGCTCGGCCAATTTGTCTTTTACAACTTTTTCTATAGTATCAGTTCTAGTCTCGTCCATATATGCTTCAGCCCAAATCAGCGCAGCCATATCTTGTACTTGTCTTTCATTTGTTAAATCTACCGCATGACTAGCTCTATCTATTACTCCTGTATTACTAAGTGTTATTACTACGCTTGCTGCTAAAATAATCATAACTATTATTGTAATTACTAGTACTATTAAAGATATTCCTTTTTTCATTTGTTTTCTCCTTTTCTTTTTTCTATATATTTATACTATTACATATTTGTTTTTTTGTAAACATTCTATTGTTGTTTTTCTATTTCCATTCTATTTTTGTTACATATATTACTTCACAAGCGCCTGTTCCTTTGTCTGTTCTAACTGTACTTGTATTGTATTTAATAAATGTGTTTGCTGTAAGTTCGCACATTAAGTTTACAAGTTGACCTTCTATTACAATATAATCTCCTACTTTAATTTTTTGTATATCTTGTTCTATTTTATCTGTGCTTGCTATTAAATGGTTATTAGACCAATACGCAGTTACTTCTTCCATACCACCATGCTCATTTAGAAAGTCTGTACCTGCTGTAAATTCT
>JAZOWO010000101.1:0-7899 GCA_045659265.1 Clostridia bacterium
TAATCTAGCTTTGTTAGGTATATCATAAGGGAAATAATCCACATCTACATTTTTAGATATACTTCCTTTGTATTCATATTTATCTTGTAATAATTTTAAGAAGGTGGTTTTTCCTTTTCCATTTCTTCCTATTAAACCTAGTTTCCAATCCGTATCTATGTTAAAAGAAACATTCTCAAATATATTAGTATAACTTCCATCATAACCAAAAGTTAAATTGTTTACACTTATTACTGACATATATTCACCTCCACACTTAAAACAAGGCCTAAATATTTTCAAGCCTTGTTATTTATCCATTATCTTAAATTACTTAGTACCTTTCTAGCTCTTAATATATATTCTTGTTTGTTATCTATTAGTCTTTGTAATTCTTCTAGATATTCTTTATATTACCTATCTTCTACATACATTTTAGTAGTAGCATAGCCATTCTTACCAAATTTCTTTATAGCAAACTGATAAGATTCTTCTATTACATCTTCATCTGTAATTAAAGGATTCTTTTTAATACTAAACCCCATAGATGATGTAAGATAAATATCTATGTCTATTTTTCTATCTGCAGAAGATAATATTTTCCCATATATATTCCTTGGAACATATTCTAAAGAAGCTCTATGATCTTCTATTGCTTCTTTCATTACTAATCTTTCTTCATCTGTAAAGAAAGATTTTAACATTTCATCTTCATACATTCTTTTAGCAGAAAGTATTTCATGCTCATCTCTATTTATATGACAGGCTATATCATGAAAAGATACAACTACATACAACATATCTAAATTAAGGTCATAGTTTTCAGATATTTCATATGCTCTGTTTAGAACGAACTCTATATGTTCTAAATTGTGGCCTTTATCATTTAGGTTGTATTCCGGATATATATTTTCCTCAATGTATTTCCTTAAGTTTACATTTACTAAATCTTTCATAATATACCTCCCTGATTAATACTATTTACAATATACTATATATGTATTAATTTTTCAATGCTGACGACAAATAAAAAAGACCTGCTTTTGTTAAAGCAAATCTTATTTATTATTTTTATTTTGTCAAACTAAAATCGTAATCTCCTGTTCCCACTGTGGCAGGGATGCTAGATTTTAGACAAACTACGGGACGAACGCCAGCAATATAGTTGTAGTAGTAAGCGTTCACACAGCCACTGCCCGCACCCAAAACATGGCTATCGCTGTCGGCAGCCGGAGACGCCAACCAATAATCGTAATATGATGGCACATATAATCCGTCACTTGTTACTGACTCATAATTGAAATTGTTTATTATATACCCATATGCGTCTGTTGTTAGTGTCATTGTTGGTGTGTATCCTTTTGCATTCCATCCTGTTTCTAATAATTCTATTGTAGGTCCACCTATTGCTCCTACTACATTTGTTCCATATGTTGTTTTGTTTGCAAAATTTGCATAATCTTTTATTAATTGTGCTACTGCTTGTGAGTTATATGATGTATTTCCACTTACTGTATCTGCTAATGTATATTTTGCTCCATTTCCTACTCTAAACTTTTCATATAGTGCTAATTCATCGCTAGTTAAACTTGCTACTGTTGTTCCTTTGTCTAGTTTTGTATCTCCTATTGAATCTTTAGCTATTAAATACACATAATCTTCATTGTGATAATATATTTGCCATTCATCAACTGTTACTGTTTTCTTTGTTTCTATTGTATTTTCCTCATATTCGTCCCAAGCATATAAAGTTACTTCTGTAGTTACTGTATAGTCTACTGTTTTACCATAATCTTCTGGTCCTTTTATTAATGAACCTAATGTTGTTGATGAACTATTTTTATTTGTAACTGTTACCCCTGTATCTGTTACTGTTATGTTCCATTTGTCTGCTGTTACTCCTTGTTCACCTAGTTTTGTTGTTACTTCGTTTACTAGTTCTGTTCCTCTTTTATTATCCATGTAAGCATCTGCCCATACTAATGCAGCCATATCTTGAACTTGAGCTTCATTTGTTAAATCTACAGCTTGACTTGCTCTGTTTATTACACCTGTGTTAGATAATGTTATTACTACACTTGCTGCAAGTATTATCATTACTATTATTGTAATGACTAGAACTATTAAGGATATACCTTGTTTCTTTTGCATTTTCTATTCCTCCTTCTTTTGCATGCAAAAAAGCAAAGCAGCACATACCTATTTAGTATGTGTTACTTTGCTAGTTTTAACTTATTTTTGGGTGCAAAAAACGCTTCTAATGTTTGTTCATTAGAAAGTATTGTGTGTGTGTGTGTGTGTACAGCCGCAAGGCTTTCAGCGTTTTTTATCATTTGTTTACCCCTTTATATATTTTTATTCTATTACATATTCACTTTTTTGTAAATATATTTATGCCTTTTTAATTTCCTTCTTAGGTTTTGTTTCTTTTATTTCTTTCTTATCTTTTTTAGTCTTTTCTTTAATATCGTTTTTAATTAATGTATATATTACAACTGCTGTTGGAACACTTAATAACATTCCGAGTACTCCAAACATATTACCACCAAGTGTTACTGCTACTAATACTAGTATTCCAGGTAATCCTAAAGATTCACCTACAACCTTTGGATAAATTACGTTTCCTTCAAATTGTTGTAACACAACCATGAATATTATAAACGGTAATGCTTTTGTAGGTTCAACTGCAACTATTAATATAGCTCCAATTATTATACCAACAATTCCACCAACTATTGGTACTAAAGCTGTTACAGATATTAATACACTTATTGGTATTGCGTAAGGTATTTTTAGTATTATCATACCTATATAGCATAGCACACCTAATATTATTGCTTCTAAACATTGTACTGTAAAGAAACTCTTAAACGAATTGCTTGTTAAGCTTCCTAAGTCTATAATCTTCTTTGCTTTCTTTGGTGCATATACATTAAGTAATGTTTTAAGTACTTCTGCAATTTTCTCTTTACTTGCCAATACATATATTGCAAATATTATTGAAATGATTGTTGTAGATACAACACCAAATACTGATGTAACTAGTGTAAGTGATGATGTAAATACATTTGATGCTATGGATAATATTTGTGCTTTTAAGCTTGTTTCATCTAAGTTTAGTTTCTCTATATATTCTGTTAAATCCCATTTAACTGCTAAATCTTTTACTTCTGTTATATAATATGGAACATTTGTAATTAACATATTAATAATTGGAGCTAATTCTGGAACGATTAAATTAATTATTAAATATATAATTAAAGATACAATTGCTATAGATAAAATAATAGCTAATATTCTTCTAATTACTTTAATTTTAATCCAGCCCATATGCTTTTCAAAGAAAGACATTGGTATGTTTATTATAAAGGCTATTGCTCCACCTATTATAAACGGCAATAGTATGTTTGTTACTTTAGATAATACTGCACCTAAAACTGTCATGTTGTTTATTAACCACCATGCAGCCAGTATTAATACTACATTTCTAAAAAATCTAGATAATGTATCTCTTCCTTTTTTCTCTTCCATTTATTCTTGTTCCTCCTAGTATGTAATATGTATTGTTCTATAAATTCCGTGATTTACTACTTCATAACTTTGTATAAATATATCTTCTTTCATATATCCATATGTAGACTCATCATCAAAATACTCAAAGTCTTTCATATAATTTGCTACTTCTTCTTTTAGTTCTTTTTCACTTCTTAAAGAATAGAAAGTGGCTAACGTCATACAACACTCATTCTTAAAATATGAATACTTTGGCACAAATCTAATCTTGCCATCCACACCTTCATATTCTGTCTTAAAGAATGTTTCATTCGAGATTAATGCTAATACTCCTGTACCAATTGAAATTAAAACTAACAATATACCAGATAGTATTACTACTTTTAATATTTTCTTATTCATAAAACCACCTAGTCTCTTGTAATTATTCCTGACGTTATATATTTACCAAATATATAAAAGTCATATTTTGTTACACCTTTTAATTCATCTTCCGGCATAAAGTTACCTTCAATATCAAAAGAATAACCTAGGCCTGTATATTTACCGCTTCCGCCATCATCTTTTAGGTCAGTACCTATACAAAATATTGGTTTCTCAAATCTTGAAACTGTAAAATAATCTGTAATTCCAAATCCTATTATTACAAATATTGTTATTGTAATTATTATTTTTACTATTCCCTTCATTTGTTTTCTCCTTGTTTGTATACGCTCATAATATCACAAGCGTAAATAATTAGCAACTAATTAGCCTAAAAGTATAATATAAGATATAAGAAAACCACTCTTGAAACTATTCAAGAGTGGTTCAGCTGATTATAATAAGTAGTTTGTAGTGAGTTTTATTCTATACAATCGTAGAGTAAATGATTACTCGGTTACAGTTTCCGTTGTGGCTTCACTTACAACGGGTGTTACAGGTTCATCCGGCTTTCTAAGAGCACCCAGGCCAGCACCAATTGCCTTAGAAAGGTCTTTGACCTCTTCAGTTACAGGGCGACCGTTAAGTGCCTCGTTCTGAGTGTTGAGCACCTTCATAAGTGCAGGGAACTGAGAAAGCGTATCGATAAGGACATTACCGGTAGCGCCGCTTACACCGGGGATGCTACCACCCCCGATGTTAATGAACTCAGCGTTCTGACCGATGTTAGCCATGATTTCAGCTTGAGCAGTTGCAATCTTGATCTGAGCCTCAGTCTGAATCTTAAGCTTCTCAATCTCGAAGTTAACCTTCTCGTTAGAAGCTCTTGCTTCTGCAAGCTCTCTTTCACCTTCAGCCTGAGCATGAAGTGTCGCCTTCAAACCTTCTGCTTCTGCAAGCTTTTGAGCTTTGATACCTTCAGCCTCAGCAAGTTTCTGCGCCTTGATACCTTCTGCTTCTGCGATAGCCTTTGCCTGAGCAACAGCCGCAGCCGCTTCACCTTCTGCACGAGTCTTGTGTGCTTCTGCTTCTGCAGCTTTCTTAACTGCTTCTGCATCGTTGGTCGCAACCTTCACACGTGCTTCTGCCTTGGTGGTCTCAACGTCAGCTTCACCCTGTGCAGCCTTACGCGCAGCATCAGCTTCACGTTCTGCAACCTTAATCTTAGCATCAGCTTCGATAGACTTAACGCTCGCCTCAGCTTCTGCGTTAACACGCTTGGTTTCTTTCTCGGCTTCCGCACGAGTAATCATAACCTCGCGTTCCTTCTGTGCAGCAAGGTTTGCCTGCTCCTGACGAGTGATTTCAACAGCACCCTTACGCTCTTCGACTTCCTTCTGACGAATGGTCATCTGAAGTTCCTTCGCAATTTCTGCGTTGGCGTTGGCAGTGTCTGTTTCCATCTTGAACTGCGCAAGCTTCATATCTGTTTCCTTACGCTTTTCTTTCTCGGTTTGCTCAGCAGTCATACGAGCAATCTCTGCATCCTGTCTTGCCTGAGCTTCAGCAATCTCTGCTTCCTTCTTAGCAATAGCCTGCTTCTGGCGGGTAATCTTGTCTACCTCAGCCTTCTTGATGTCTGCTGCCTGCTGTTTGTCTGCTGCATCGATTGCTGCGATGTTGTTGAAGTAGTCATTGTTGTCCGTGATATCCTGGATGTTAAGAGACACGAGCTCAAGGCCCATGTTATCCAATTCATCACTTACAGCAGTCTGAATGAGCTTCTTGTATTCTTCCTTTTCACGAAGAATCTGTTCAGGAGTCATTGCAGCAACAACGTCACGAACAGCTCCCATAAGGGTAAGCTTAACGTCATCGATGATACCCTGATTACCTCTCTCTTTAAAAGAAATAATCGCAGTACGCAGTTTTACAGGATCAGACACACAAGGTCTAATCTGTGCAGTCCAGTCACAAACAACCGGTACCGCTGTAGATGTCTTAATTTCGTCTGCATCTGCCGTAACAGTAAGCATACAAAGATCAAAGTAACTTGCTTTACGGAATACCGGGATGACAAACGCACCACCCGATACTTTGATGACAGGTTCTTTGCCACCGGTGATAATGAGTGCTTTATCTACATCAGCAACCTTGTATATGCATGCAAGGAAGATGATGAGAGCGACAACAGCGCCAACGCCAATGCCGATAGGGATAAGAATTTCCATAGTTTTTGTTCTCCTTTTGCTATTTCTACATATTGTTGTACAAACTACTTATTTCTGTTTTCGTTCTTTCATTGTAATTATACGATTGAACTTAGCAATAAAACTCGGGCAATATTATATTACAATTTACATAAAAAGTCAATAATTATGTAGACTAGTCTGTTAAGCATTTATTATTCTCTAAATATTTATACTCAAGATTATTTTCTCTACTAATAACCTTTTCTTTAAGTTTATCTTCTAAATCTTCACGCGCGCTTTTTGCAACTCCTCCGCCCGCTTTAGCTATTTCTTTATTTTCTTTTAAGCCTTGTGGTCTATATTTCTTTGCAAGTTCTCTTGTTGCTATTTCTCCCAGGTCTGTTAAAACCACTTCTACATCAGTCATATTATCTCTCAAAGATTCTTTTCTTATGTTTTTATACTCCTTATATTCATTTGCCTTCATACCAGACCATGTTTTATATATCTCATTAGTTAAAATTGCATACTCATAATTTTCATTTATACCATTATCTTTCCAGACATCAGTTAATTTATTTCTATCTAATATACCTTTTAATCTTGCTTCTATCCATCTATCTGAATATCCACGTTTTCTATAATATTCTATACCCCTTTTTATAGCTTGTTCTGGATCAAAAACCTCATCTATTCTTTCTTTTCCCATTTGTGCCAGCCATAATTTAAATGGTTCAGCTTTAGGACTTGGAACAGATTCTATTAATCTTAAAATACCTTCTGTATCTAATGTGTCTGTTAAATAATTTTTCCCATCCTTTGATTTCATTTTGAGTTGTCGACATTTTGTCGATATCTCACTTTTTTCTTCTTCTGTCATCCTTTTTTTCAATCTGTACCAGTAATCATTAGGGTTAGTAGTATTAGTTAAAGACTTTATTACATCAACAACACTAAAGAAGTATTCTTCTTTCTCTGCATCCCATACGCTTCTTATTTCACTCCCTTCAAAAAGATTTGAAATTGTTTCTAATTTATTATTCATATTATAACCTCCTCTTTTGTAAGAAAGATTTTAGCAAACATTAGTTCTTTTGTAAATATATTTTCTTTAATTTCCGCCACTTTTCATCGCATTTTTTGACAACTTTCGACATATAATAAACATAATAAAAACTACCCATTCCTGGATAGTTTTATTTAATATATTTAACTTTATTTTCTTAATCCTACATAACCTGTTTTTTCTATTATTTCTTGACCTTCGTTAGATAAAACCCAATTTAATAGTTTTTCAACATTTGGATTAGGATTATCTTTATATGTTACTGCATATAAAGAAGTTGTAACTGGATATCTTCCATTTTTAATATTTTCTACAGTCGGAGCTATACCATCAATACTTACCATTTTAACATCAGGATTTTTAATTATTCCTTCTAAATAAAATCTAAATGAAAAACCAATTGAATTTGTTTTATTTCTGTAATTAGAAACTTGTTCTATAATTCCAGACATCATATCGTTTACTTGTTCTGTTGGAGCTTTCATTATCTTTTTGCCGTTCATAAAACGAACTAGCATGCTTTGACTGCCACTTCCTTCATTTCTTTGGAAAGCAACTATTTCTTCGTTCTTTCCTCCAATTTCTTTCCAGTTAGTTATTTCACCAGCATAAATCTTTCTGATTTGCTCTGTTGTTAAACTGTCTATTGGATTATCTTTATGTACAAAGAATACAAATGCTTCTGTTCCTATTTTGGTATATTCAAATTCCGTGCCATTTTCTTTTGCGTCATCTATTTGCATTTCTGACGGATATGCCCCAAAGAATATATCCGTTCTTTTTTCT
>JAZOWO010000102.1:0-3690 GCA_045659265.1 Clostridia bacterium
AGAGATCATTTCTTCTACAAAAGCAGTTTGTTTTGCTTTTAAAATAGATTGAGTTTTAAACAAGTCATAAGTTTTGCTAGAAATAAATTTTGCAATAAACAAAGTAAATGAACATTTTCCAGAATATAAAAAGAATAGATATTTTAAGACAATGGGAGTTAAAGGAAAATATATTAAGAGCTTTAATAAATTTATTTCAAAAATTAATTATATTGTAAGTAAATAAGTGAAATAAAAAGTGGAGGATACATGAAAAAGAATAATAGAGTAATATTCATCTCTAGTACAGGTGGACATTTATCTGAACTGATGGTTCTAAAACCAATTTTTAAGGATTACGATTATCATATAGTAACAGAGAAAACTGGCTCTACAAAATCGCTTAAAAAGGAATATGGTAAGCGTATACACTATGTTATATTAGGCATAAGAACTAAAAAAGTAGAATATGTATTTAAGGTAATATTAAATGTAATAAAACTTCTTGGATTATATATAAAAATTAGACCAAAAGTAATAGTTACAACAGGTGCGCATACAGCAATGCCGTTATGTATTATTGGAAAACTATTTGGCGCTAAGCTTGTGTTTATAGAAACGTTTGCAAATGTATATACACCAACAGGAACTGGCAAGTTTTTATACAAATATGCAGATAAGTTCATAATTCAATGGGAAGAATTAAGAGAAGTATATCCTGATGGTATACATTTAGGAGGTGCTTTCTAATGATATTTGTTACAGTTGGAACACAAGATTGGTCTTTTAAGAGACTTATAGAAGCTGTAGAAAAAGCAGTTATAGATAAAAAAATAACAGATGAAGTTATAATTCAAGCGGGAAATACTAAGTATGAATCAGAGTATGTAAAAATACTAAACTATATTCCATTTGAGGAGTTTGCTAGTTTTATGGAAAAAGCAGACATAATAATTACTCACGGCGGAGTAGGCTCTATACTTAATGCTGTTAAACTTGGCAAAAAGGTAATAGCCGTACCAAGACTTGCTAAATATAACGAACACGTAAATGATCATCAGTTGCAAGTAATTAGGAAGATGACGGATGATGGATATATACTAAGTACAGAAGATGAAACTTTAATTGTAGATAAAATTAAAGAGATTGCAAATTTTGAACCTAAAGTATATACTAGTAATACAGATAACTTTGTAAAAGGAGTTAAGAATATATTAGATGAAATAATAAATTCTTAAATAAAAGGAGATATATAACAATGATAAGTATATTTGAAGAGGGCGGACTAATACAATTCTTGTATTTTCTACCAGCATTGTTACTTTCACTATCTATACATGAATTTGGACATGCGTGGGTGGCATATAAACTAGGAGACAATTCGCAAAAGGCAAGAGGTAGGCTTACGCTTTCGCCATGGGCTCATATAGACCCTATAGGATTTGCAGCGATTGCATTAATAGGTATCGGCTGGGGCAAACCTGTAATGGTTGATGATACTAACTTTGAAAAAAGAGGTAAGGGCAACATGCTAGTATCATTAGCAGGTCCTGCATTTAATGTTATACTTGCGATAGTAATAACTTTATTGTTAAAGCTATGTATGGTATTTGGCTTAGACGCGTGGCTAGTAAATAACAGTATTGGAACAATAGTACTAGACATATTAATGTACACAATAATGTTTAATGTAAGCTTTGCAGTATTTAATTTAATACCATTTCCACCGCTAGATGGTTCAAAGATATTATATTATTTCTTACCATATAACGCTAAAGGAATAATGGCTAAGATGGAAGAATATTCATTCATTTTTCTAGCAATATTATTCTTTACAGATTTAATAGACTATATAATGGTGCCAGCAAGTATGGCAATATACTTTGTATTAGGATTAATACTAAGTATTTAGAAGGGATACAAAATGTACATATTAGGAATAGAAAGTAGCTGTGATGAAACATCCATAGCTATAATAGAATTTGAAAAAGAAAATAACAATTTTAAGGTGTTAGCTAATACAGTATCTTCGCAAATAGATATACATAAAGCATTTGGTGGTGTAGTACCTGAAATTGCATCAAGACAACACGTAAAAAATATAGGTTGGGTATTAGACGAAGCCCTAGCAACAGCTAATATTAAATTAGAAGATATTTCTGCTGTAGCAGTTACAGTTGGACCAGGACTTGTAGGAGCACTTCTTGTAGGTGTATCTTTTGCAAAAGCTATAGCATATGCATTAGATATTCCGCTTGTACCGGTTCATCATATAGCTGGACATATTGCCGCAAACTATTTAACACATCCAGAACTTAAACCTCCATTTTTAGCTCTAGTAGTCTCTGGAGGGCATTCTCATGTTATAGAAGTTAGTGATTATACTAAATTTAAGATACTAGCTAAGACACGTGATGATGCAGTTGGTGAAGCTTTCGATAAAGTAGCAAGAGTATTAGGGTTAGGCTATCCAGGCGGACCAGAAGTAAGCAAGATGGCAAAAGACGGCGAAGATACATATAAACTACCTAAAACTAGATTTGAAGAAAATTATGACTTTAGTTTTAGTGGAGTAAAGACAGCCGTGCTTAATATAGCTAATAAAGAAAAGGATAAGTTAAGAAAAGCAGATATGTGTCGTAGCTTTGAACAAAATGTAGCGGAAGTATTAGTAGATCACACTATAGCAATAGCTAAAGAAAAAGGAATAAAACAAATAGTACTAGCAGGTGGTGTATCTGCAAATACAAGACTTAGAGAAGAATTACAAACTAAAGGTAAAGATAACAACATAGATATATATTTACCTGAAATGAAATACTGCACAGACAATGCTGCTATGATAACTGCAGCAGGGATATTTAAGTTTAGAGAAGGAAAATTCACAAACGATTTAAGCTTAAATGCAAAAGCGAGTATGAATATTGAAAACGAGTAATAAATAAAAGAAAATAAAAAGAAGTAAAACAGAAAAGGAGGGGATTTAAATGGCTATATATGCACTGTCGGATTTACACTTATCTAAAGCAATAAAGAATAAATCTATGGAAGTGTTTGGAGATGAATGGAAAGACTATGAAACTAAAATAGATGAAAACTGGAAAATGGCTGTAAAAGAAGAGGACACTGTTTTAATACCAGGGGATATATCCTGGGCTTTAACATTAGAATCAGCTTATGAAGATTTTAGCTATTTAAATAGCCTACCTGGAAAGAAAATAATAATTAAAGGAAACCATGATTATTATTTCTCAACACTAACTAAAGTAAATAAATTCTTAAAAGATAATAACTTTGATACAATAACTGTATTAAACAACGATTCATATCTAGTAGAAGGATACAATATATGTGGCTTTAGAGGTTGGGGAAATACGGATGATGATACGGTAGATGACTTTAAGGTATATAAAAGAGAATTAGTACGTTTAGAATTATCTCTAAATAGCATCAAAGAAGAAAATAAAGATAAACCAATAATAGTAATGACACACTTCCCACCATTTAGATACGAAATAAAAGAGATATTTAAGAAATACAATGTTAAACTATGTATCTACGGACATCTACACGGAGATGGACATTATATGATAAAAGAAGGCAACATAGATGGAGTAGAATACAAAATGGTTAGTGGAGATTATACAAAGTTTGAACTAATTAAGTTGAATTAACTATAGACAAAAAATAATATATATTATATTATTTTAT
>JAZOWO010000103.1:0-5203 GCA_045659265.1 Clostridia bacterium
CGATTCTCTTCTCTGTACTTGGATGTGTAGAGAACAAATCTGAAGTTTTATCCTTAAGTGGATTAGATATATACATGTGAGCTGTAGATTTGTTTGCTGCTTCAAGTACATCGGGATCTAAAGCTATCTTTTGTAATGCGCTAATTAATCCATCTGGATTTCTAGTCATTTCTATAGCAGAAGCATCTGCTAAAAACTCTCTTTTTCTAGATATAGCAAGCTTCATAAGTGTAGCGAATATTGGAGATAATATTAAGAATAATATTCCAATTATAACGAAAATAGGATTTTTGTTATCACTATTTCTACTACGTCTAAAGCTCCATCTAGTGAAGTAATCTGAAAGTATAACTACGAATCCTACAAATATTGAAACTATTGTAGATAACAATATATCATAGTTTTTTATATGAGATAATTCGTGAGCTATAACTCCTTCTAGTTCGTATTTATCTAGTTTTTCTAGAAGACCTGTTGTAACACATATAACTGCATTTTCTGGATTTCTACCAGTAGCAAATGCGTTAGGACTTCCGTCGTTTATAACATAAAGCTTTGGTCTTGGTAAACCAGAAGCAATACACATATTGTCTAATAAATTGCTTAATAACAAATCTTGTTCTCTTGTAGCCGGTCTAGCACCGTTTAGTGATAATACTATTTTATCACAGTTATTATATGAAATTATGGCAGGCACTATTGCTCCTACTACGGCAATTGGAATAGATAGAATACCTAAATCAAAAGCATAGCATACAAAGTATAAGCCTACCATAATAATTACAATAAACAGTGATACTATAAATAACGAAGATCTTTTATTATCTTGTACGCTTTTAAGTATCATAATTCACCTCTAGAATTGTACCTTTACGTTTTTCTTTTCTTCAGCTGCTGCTTCGAAGAATGATTGTTTTGTAAAGTTTCCTGCCCCAAACATTGATACAACAATATTGTTAGGGAATTTTAAGATTTCTGTATTAAACATTTGAACTGTATCGTTATAGAATTGTCTAGCGTAAGCTATTTTATCCTCAGTTCCTGTTAATTCAGTACTTAATTGTTGGAAATTAACATTTGCTTTTAATTCTGGATAAGCTTCAGATAAAGCAAAGATGCTTTTTAAAGTTCCAGAAAGCATATTTTCAGCTTCTGCCATTTTAGCAACATCGCCATTTGCAGACATATATTGAGTTCTAGCTGCAATAACTCTTTCTAAAGTATCAGATTCGTGCTTAGCGTAACCTTTAACAGTTTCTACTAAGTTTGGTATTAAATCAAATCTTCTTACTAGTTGTGTGTCTATTTGAGCCCAAGCATTTTCAACTCTTTGTTTTAATGATACAAGTCTGTTGTATACATTAACTAACCAAAGAATTATGGCTACAACGACAACACCAAATATAATCCATCCCATATTGAATACCTCCTAATGGTTACATTTTATCATTAAAAAAAATAAAATGCAATATATTTAGACGCACTTGTACATATTATAGATAATAAGTAATATATTAGAAATATAGCGGTTATGAGGGCTTTTTAAGAATTAAAAAATATGTGAAATATTGTATAATTGACAATAGACATAAAAGATAGTATAATTATATCGTACGACCATGTCGTAAGGAGGAGTTTTATTGAAAGAGGATAAACTTTACATGTTAAGAAAACTCACTGTAATGTTTACATGTATGGTGGTGTTTGTAACAGTAGGTTTAGTTGTAGTTAGCTTTCAAACAAAATCTGTAACTATAAATTATTATGGTGAAAGAATAACAGTTAATACAATGTCTAATACTGTTGAAGGAATGTTAATGCAAAATAATATACCTATAGATGAAAAAGCTATAGTATATCCAAATGTAGAAACAATTCTTAAAAATAACATGGAAATCAGAATATATTCCGAAGATGAAATAGCTATGCTCGACATTTCGGAATATAGAGCGAGTGTAACAGTCGGTACGACTGAAAGAATAATAGAAGAAATCCAATACATAGATTACGAAGAAGTAGAAAAATCTAACGCAAATCTATATAGAGGAACTAAGAACACGTTACAAAAAGGTGAATCTGGACAAAAAATGGTTGTGTATACAGCGAAATATGATGCAAATAACAACCTAATTTCAACAAACATAATAAGTGAAACAATACAAAAAGAACCAGTAGACCAAGTAATAGAAGTTGGAACAAAAATAGTGCCAACATCTAGATATAGCGCAGCAAGAATAACAGCTAAGGACTTAGAAGTAGATGCTGCATTCAAAAAATATGATATAAACTTATCGTTAAATCTTCAAAAATTTGCATATAACATGTGTAAAAAATACGATGTTCCGTATTTAGTATTTTTAGGATTGATGAAGGTTGAAAGTAATTATCGAGTAGAAGCAAAGAGTAAGACTGGACATGGGATGTGCCAAATAAATCCATCAAACTTAGCTTACTTAAAGAAAAAAATAGGAACAACAGATTTATTTGATCCATATCAAAATATACATGCAGGTGTTTATTGGTTAAGCAGATACTATAAATCTTGGAAGGGTTCTGCAAGCGGTGAAGAATTAGACTTGCATGCACTTAACTCATATAACTGGGGAGAAGGCAGATATAGAAAATATTTAAAAGCCGAATCTGGAAGAGATGCTTATTCTTGGTATTATGGTACAAGAGTATTAAAATATGCTAAACTAATAGAGAAAAATGGTGGATTATAATAACAAAAAATAACAATAATTTAAGAGTGCTAAAGGCACTCTTAATTTTTAAGGAGAGTATAAAAATTAATGAATACATTAGAAATAACAAATAGAATAATGAGGAGTAACAAATTATTTGCAAAGAAATGTTTTGGACAAAACTTCCTTGTAGACGATAGTATTCTGTCTGGAATAGTGGAGAACTCAAATGTAGAAAAAGATGATCTTGTAATAGAAATAGGACCAGGACTAGGAAATCTTACAGAATATATACTACAAACAGGGGCACAAGTTTTAGCATTTGAAATAGATACAGATATGATAGAAATACTAAATGGAAGATTTGCAGCTCACAATAACCTTACTATTATTAATACAGATATACTTAAAGTAGACTTAGAAGAATATATTAAAGTGACAAAAGGTAAGGTTAGGGTAATAGCAAACTTACCATATTACATCACAACACCAATAATATTTAAGCTTTTAGAATACAAAGAAAGCATCGCAAGCATAACTGTAATGGTGCAAAAAGAAGTAGCAGACAGAATAGCATCAAAGCCTGGTAGTAAAGAATTTGGTGTACTTACAATAAATACTAATTACCAAGCAGATGTTGAAAAAATATTCGTAGTCCCAAATACATCGTTTGTGCCAGCTCCAAATGTAACATCCGCAGTTATTAAAATAACTCCTAATAAAGAGAAAGAACAAGCATTAGGAATAAAAGATGGAAAGATATTTGAAGAATTAGTTAAGAAAGCTTTCTCTGAAAGAAGAAAGAAAATGGCAAATTCACTAGCAAACTGTGGATTATGTGGATTGACTAAGGGGGAAATAGAAGAAATAATAAGCAAAGTTGGATTAAAAGAAACTGTTAGAGCGGAAGAAGTAGCAGTAGAAACATTTGCAGAGATAGCAAACGAAATATATGAGCTTAAGAATAAATAAAAAATAAACTAAAACAAAAATACAGACTATATTTTAGTCTGTATTTTTAATTTCAATTCATTTGTTTACTTTGTTATTTATCGTATTCATACCACATGTTGTTTTTCTTAAGGTTGTTTACAATCTTTACATGTTCAGAATATGTTTCAGCAAAGTATATTTTACCATTTTTGTCTGCAACAAAGTATAAATCATCGCCAGCATTAGGTTCAATAGCAGCTATTATAGATGTTTTAGATGCTGAACATATTGGACCAACTGGAAGTTTTCCGCCCATTTTAGGTCCTCTTGTATTGTATGGATTGTAAGTATTAAGTTCTGTTACTGTTAAGTCTCTATCAGCCATACTAACTTTAAATGCATAGTATGTTGTAACATCACTTCCTAAAGGCATACCAGATTTAAGACGGTTATAAAATACACTTGCGGTATTTTTTCTGTTTTCGTTATCTTTAGATGGTGGACATTCAAGCTCTATAACTGATGCCATTGTCATAATTTCATGTACAGTATATTTGCTGTTTGTAATAGTATCTTTGTAATCTTCAAGTATCTTTTCTGTTTGATCTAGCATTGTCTTAAATATTGTTTTTACACTTAAATCTTTTTTAGCAAAATGATATGTATTAGGAGCAAGATATCCTTCTAATGCATAGTATATATCTTTGTTTAATATATCGTTAGTTAAGAACCAATACTCATCGATTAAACTTTGAAGATATGTTTTATCTTTAAGTAAATCATAAACATCTTGTTCAGTGTTATCTGTAGTTTCGGCAATTCTCTTTGCTATCCACATCATATTTTTACCTTCAACAAAAGTTATCTTTACTTGTTCTTCAAAAACCTTACCTTCTTTAAGAGATTTTGTTATTGTTTCAAGATCCATATTTGGAGATAATACATATTCTCCTGCTTGGAATCCAGATATATTGTTTAGTTTTACATATATTTTGAAAGCTACATCGCTAGATATAACTCCAGCATCCATTAATGTTTTAGCAATTGTACTTGAGCCTGAACCCATTTCAATTGTAACATTAATGTCTTTAGCTTCATCACTCATAGGACCTATTGCGTTAGTATACCAAATTAGTGGTACAGCAGCTGCTATAACAACAAGTATAACTAAAGCTATTAGTATAGTTAATAATTTCTTCATATTGCACCTCGCAAATAGTATAACATAAAATGTCGAATTTTGTAAATAAATATAGTTAAGTTTAAGCTTAAGTTAAAAGATTTCTCATATCCTCTGGTAAATCACAAGTTATTTCAACCATCTCTTTGGTAACAGGATGAATAAAACTTACCTTGTATGCGTGTAAGGCTTGTCTAGATATTAAATCTGAAGCTTGTCCATACAAAGTATCACCTAGGATGCTATGTCCTAGAAAACTAGTGTGAACACGTATTTGATGTGTTCTACCTGTTTTTAGAATACACTTAATTAGTGAGTAACCATCAAGTTCTTTTATTGTTTCAAAAATGGTTTCTGCATATTCACTATCTTCATCATCTGAAACACATCTTTCAATAATGCTTTC
>JAZOWO010000104.1:0-15071 GCA_045659265.1 Clostridia bacterium
CTTCGATCTGACTTAACAGACAACCTGTTGCTTTTTGTATTAATAACAAGATACGCAGCCTCTTTTTAGAAGTTCTGTTAAGAATAATATTCCAAGTGTATCTTTTAAGAAACCACCACAATATGGACACATATTTCTATCTAAATCCTCCTTATCTTCTGTTTCTAATCTATCTACTACAACTAATTCTTTAAGTTCTTTTTCTTTCTTCATAACTTCACAAAGCATCTCGTTCATTTCTTTATGATACTTATCTTTAGATATAGCCTTAGGCATCATTCCCATATTTTCCATCATTATTTTGTTAATGCTTTTTTCTACATAAACAATTAACATTTTATATGATCCACACATATTTTCTAATGGTTCCATTTTCATCATAGGATAGCCATAACCTCTAGCCCAATTACCATGCATACACTCACATGGTTTATTATAATAATTTGGCATATAGTTTGCATTGTGATTCATACAAGGATTAAACTCCATCATTGTATTTTTACATTCCATATGTCCATAGTTGTTTGGCATATTATACATTCCACACATTCCTTCGTTATATTTGTTTTCATAAGAGCTATTTCCGTACATTTTACATCTATCCTCTAACAAATAATTTTCCATAAAAATATTACCTCCTAGTATGATATATTATATGCTACTAAACTGCATATGTTCCTACTAGAAGGTAACGACCGTTTATTATATTTATATATTAAGTTGCATTCTATTCTTTTAGAACAGAAACGAAATATCTCCTCTTTCTTTCATATTATATGTTTGCCACATTTCCGCTGCAGTGGCTTTAGATATTTCTTTTGAAACACTTGGGTACATAGTATGACATAAGTAAAACTTACCATCTTCTTGTACTATTTCTTGTTCACCCATGTTAAACATTACTTCTCTTAATGATTCTTCTGGCTTAAATTCATTTAAGAATGCCAGCGGGTCAATTGGTATGTATTCATCCATAACTTTGTCTTTTGCCATAAGCTTACACCTCTTCTATAATTTTTATACTCTTGTCTATTATATACTCTAAGCGTTCTATTCTTTTTTCTAGATAAAGAAATCCAATAAGCGACTCAAAACCTGTTGCTATTTTGTATGTTACTACATCTGTATTCTTAGGTACTGTGTTTGCTTCTGCGTTTCTTCCTCTTCTAATAATGTCTTTTTCTTCATCACTAAGCTCATTATCCATTGCTGCTACTATTCTTGCTTGAGCTTTAGCACTAACATATTTTATTGTCTTTTTGTGAAGTTTGTTAACTTGTTCGCGTGAATTAGAGATAACGTGTTCACGTATATATAGTTCATAAACTACATCCCCAATGTATGCTAAAGTCTTCACATTTACTTCCCTTGTATCCACTTTATCTACCTCACAAAAATTATATATTATATTTTTGGCATTTACAAGCAACTTTATTGTTTTTTTAGCGTTTTTTGTATATAATGTGTACATACATAAAGGAGTTATATATGACAAAAAAAGAAATAATACTTATGGTTATAATGTTTGCATTAATATTTGGTATGCTTGCCTTCTTATTATTCTTTATGATAAATAGAGAAACAACTACTCCATTGCCTAACTCTGGTAATACAGAACTTCCTGCTACACAATTAGGTCCACATAAAGATAGTATAGACACAGAAACAAATAACACTGTGATTAAAACAAGTAGCGAAACAAAAATTAGAATTATTAACAAAATGGACAGCTCTATGCTTTCAGCAAAGAAAAACTTATTAATAATGTTTGCATCATGGTGTCCAAGTTGCCAAGAAGAAATACTAGAAATTGAATCTATTATTAACCATTACAAAGAAGATAAAGATGTTAATGTTATAGTAATTGCACATGAATTTAACAAAGACGATTATCCATTGTCTGGATTAATTACACTGCTAGAAGAAAATGTTAACTACGGAGATTTTGAAGTATTCGTAGACTTTGGTAGAATTATACGTAAAACAATAGACAAAGATGCTAATACAATACCAATATCTTATGTTGTAGACAAAAATGGTAACATACTACAAAAACACGAACAAACTTTGACACTAGAAAAAGCACAAGAAATGTTAAAATAACTAATATGATTTATACAAAATAAAGCGAGCAGCAATAGCTACTCGCTTTATTTTGAGAATTAAGGTTTCGAATTATTTCCCTTGGATATGTCCTTTTCCTCTTCTGCCGGTGCGGGCTCATATTTCTCCAATTCTTTACGAAGTCTTAAAATCTCTGCATAGAAAGATTTAATCTCATGAATCAAAGGATATATTTGAGTTCTCGCGGCATAAAACAGGTTTTCATATCTGGGATACTTTTTTCTGCAGAACTTAAAGAATGGCATGTAATAAAGTTCCGTCTCAAGTGCCTTTCTGTGTCGTGCTTCAAAAGTCTTTTCCTGCAAGGTTGTCATATTGTGCATTCTATCTGCGGTTTTAATCGCAGCTGCATACGGATCCCGTGAAATCGCAGTAAGATAATCCATGATTACATCTTCTTGCTTGTAATCCAAGCCAGGCTTTTTCGTTACCAAAGATACTAAATGTGCTACATTGTCACCAAAAAGCGTGGCAATCATTTTTTCGGAATATCCTTCCACATCCTCGACAATATCGTGCAAAAGTGCTGCTACAATCGCATCCTCATTGCGGATATCAAAAGAAATAAGGGTATTTGCTACATCAATGCAGTGATTGTAGTAATCCTGACCATCATCTCTTGTGAATCCTTTCTCTGCGGACATTTCTTTGCAGACAAGTTCTAAGGCCTCAATAGACTTAGAATTTATACCAAAAATATTGGTAAGCCGTCTTTCCAAGAATTGCCTAGGAGTTCTGTTTAGTAAGAGATACTTTTTGTAATAATACTCTTGTTTCATACCGTTTTCTCCTTTCCAAATTCATTAAAAATATATAATTAATATTTTTTCGACTTTTAAATTAGACATCATTATACTCCCCCGCTTTACAAAATGCAAGCTTTTTAGACATTTTCTATCATACTTTTATGTATTTTATCTATTAACATCTCACTAACATCTCTTTTTACAATTATACTTATTTTTGTTTCGCTAAAATTAATATCCGAAAATGCTATATTTTCTTCTTTTGCTATTTTATATAACTCAGATATAACATTTGGATTACTTGTTAATTCTTCGCCTACTAATGTTATCTTAACAAGCTCTTTATCTACAGCTAATATTCTAGGTTTCT
Source organism: Clostridia bacterium (assembly GCA_045659265.1). Lineage (GTDB taxonomy): Bacteria > Bacillota > Clostridia > TANB77 > CAG-465 > UMGS1649. The sequence continues at coordinate 3,241 of JAZOWO010000104.1, forward strand.
TTGTTTCATTTATATGTATATCATCTACTATTTCTGTACCTCTTGTATTATTCTTTGTATTTTTTACTAATACTTTTAGCTTATATTTTTTAGCCATGCTTACCGCTCTATTGTGTAAAACTTTAGCACCGCTACTTGCTGCTTCTAGCATCTCATTATAAGACACACTTTTTAACAATTCTGCATTCTTCACACTATTAGGATCTGCACTATACACACCATCTACATCTGTATAGATCTCACATCTCTTAGCATTAAGTGCCGCTGCAATTGCTACTGCAGATAAATCACTTCCACCACGTCCTAGTGTAGTAATGTTGCCAAATTTATCTATTCCTTGGAAACCAGCAACAACCACAACATCGTTGCTTTCTAAATGTTTTAATATATTTTCCTTAAGTACCATTTTTATTTTAGCATATGAGTAATTTGAATCTGTTATTATTCCCGCTTGTGAACCATTAAGTCCTACCGCTTCATAGCCAATGTCTTTTAACATCATTGTAAGAAGCGAAACCGTTATTATTTCTCCTGTAGATAATAACAAATCCATCTCTTTGTTATATGTATTATTTGTATACTCTTTCGCTTTAGCAATTAATCCGTCTGTCGTTTTACCTTGTGCAGATACAACAACTACAACTTTACTTCCTTTTTCTTTTTCGACTTTTATTTTAGATATTACATTTTCTAAAGACTCTTTGTCTTTAACAGAACTCCCACCAAATTTTTGTACAATTATATCCATAACCTACCTCCGTTAAAGTATGTTATGCAACATATACAAAAAGGTTACAAGTACTAAATTTCAACATATAAAACGCGCTTGACTTATATAAAAATCCTGTTATACTTATGTTGTATAAAGATAGTGTACTTAGTGTATATATCTATGAAAATATTACATCCAAAGGAGGATGATATGTATGAATACTACAAATATTAAGGGCACTCTTATCCGTGATAATGATCCTGTATGGCAAGAACTATTAACTAACCCTAACATACAAGAATTATTTGACGGAATTGAACAAGCCGAAAGAGATATAGAAGCCGGAAAAAAAGGTCAAGATTTTGATATGTTCTTTGATAATTTCAATAAGGAACATTTCAATGGAACACTGTTTCAATCTAGTAATTCATGACGCATTTGTTAATTCATTAAATTACAACTTAAGTTATTATATGTATAACAACTTCAATTACTTTAGTAAAGTTATACAATTAACTTATGCGTCTATGAATATATTAAAATCTTTTCCTTATATTTACTCTACATTTTATAAATCTTCAAACAAAGAATATAGAAAATTTATTATCTACAATCGATTTATTATTGTTTATTATATCGAAAATACTACCGTCAATATTGTTTATTTCTATGACGGCCGCAAAAATTCTTCTATCAATTTTGAAAATATATAAAATAAAACCCGCTATATATTAATATATAACGAGCTCATTTATTATATTTAATTATTATTTATTTTCCTCTAGATATTCATCATAAGTACATTTTCTATCTTTATATGCACCTGGTGTTAAATCTATAATTCTATTAGCAACTGTTTGTACTAATTGGTGGTCATAAGATCTAAATAGAAGTACGCCTTTGAAGTTTTGCATACCTTCGTTTAATGCAGTTATACTTTCCATATCTAGGTGATTTGTAGGTTCATCTAAAAGTAACGCGTTTGCTCCAGATAACATCATCTTAGTTAGCATACATCTTACTCTTTCTCCTCCAGATATTACTTTTGTTTTCTTTAAGCTTTCTTCACCGCTAAATAGCATTCTACCTAAGTATCCTCTAACAAAAGCATCTTCTTTTTCTCTAGAATATTGTCTTAACCAATCTGTTAAGTCTAATTCACCTTGGAAGAACTGAATATTTTCTCTTGGGAAGTATGATGATGTAACTGTTTGACCCCATTTGAATTCTCCGCTATCTGCTTCCATTTCTCCTGAAAGAATTGCAAATAATGCAGAGATACCATTACTATTTTCACCAACAAAAGCTATCTTGTCTTCTTTTGTCATTGTAAATGTAACATTATCTAATACTTTAACTCCGTCTATTGTTTTAGATAAGTTCTTAACAACTAAAACATCATTACCAATATCTCTATCTGGTTTGAAATCTATAAACGGATATCTTCTACTTGATGGTCTAATATCATCTAGAACAATCTTTTCTAACATCTTCTTTCTTGATGTTGCTTGTTTAGATTTTGATGCGTTAGCACTAAATCTTGCTATGAAGTCTTGTAATTCTTTTATTCTATCTTCTTTCTTCTTGTTAGCTTCTTTCATTTGTCTTTGAATTAGTCTACTAGATTCATACCAGAAATCATAGTTACCAACGAATAATTGAATCTTACCAAAGTCTATATCTGCTATATGAGTACATACTTTGTTTAAGAAATATCTATCGTGGGATACAACTATAACTGTATTTTCAAAGTTAATTAAGAATTCTTCTAACCATTCTACTGCTGGTAAATCTAAACCGTTAGTAGGTTCGTCAAGAAGTAGTACATCTGGATTTCCAAATAACGCTTGCGCAAGAAGTACTTTAACCTTATCTTCCTCTTTTAAATCTTTAACTAGTTTATCATGAAGTTCAGTTGCTACACCTAAACCATTTAAAAGAATTGCAGCATCAGTTTCTGCATTCCATCCATCCATTTCTGCAAATTTAGCTTCAAGCTTTCCTGCTAAGATTCCATCTTCATCAGTAAAGTCTTCTTTCATATATATTGCTTCTCTATCTTTCATTAATTTGAAAAGCACTTGATTTCCCATAATAACTGTTTGTAATACTTGCTCATTATCATATAGGGTATGATCTTGTTTAAGTACTGAAAGTCTTTCTGCATTTGGCATTACAACTTCACCATTAGTTGGTTCAATTTCTCCAGATAAAATCTTTAAGAATGTAGACTTACCTGCTCCATTTGCACCAATAAGACCATAACAGTTACCTGCTACAAATTTAATATTAACATCTTCAAAAAGTACTCTTTTACCAAATCTAAGAGTAACTCCGTTTGCCATTATCATAATGTGGCCTCCTTTTAACCCTAATATTTTACTATACTTTGGTTGAAAAGTAAAGAAAAAAGTAGGTATTATACAATACCTACTTTGAAAAGTTTTGCTAAGAAGCGTTTGAACTTGCTTTTGTAATTGTCTACAAGCAAGTAACTGCATCCAAGCTTCTTCGCCGGGCGAATATCATCAAAGATATTATCGCCAACAACAAGCATTTCTTCCGGATCAAGATCGTTCATCATCATAACAGTCTTGTATGCATAAATCTTCTTTTTAGATTTAACGCAATAGATGTCTTCTTTTTTGATACCAAGCTTTTCGATGATGTTGTAGTTCTGACTGTTAATGGTTACAAAGCAAACCTTCTTAGTTTTCCCTACTTCTTCTATGAACTCTCTAACACCCTTAAACGTAATTGACTTATCGTTATAAAAGCTGTCATAAAGTTCACGGAATTCACTTATGCTCTTTCCAAGAATAATTGCATAAAGTCCAAGTAAAAATTCTTGTCTGTCTCTGTTTGTAGAGAGAATTCCACTTTTTACGAACCACATTGCAACTCTATCCAAGAAAAAAACAAATTTTCTTCTTAACTTCTTGCCACGATTAAATCCGTTTACAACAACCCGTAATGCTGTTTGATGCTCCTTTACCAAATCTTTTATGGTTCCGTCAATGTCTAGTACTACATATGATGCATCTGTAGCCATAATAGCTTCTTTTAGTTTTTCTACCATATTCGTTCTCCTTTAATAATTATTTTAGGCCACATAGTATTTGCTAAGGGTTATATTGTATCATAAAACAAGTGTTTTTTCAAGTTGACTATATATGCATAAAAAAGAAGTGGTTTCCCACTTCTTTTAATTTATTGTATTTATGCTGGGTTAGTTCCCATTGGAATATATATATCCATCATCACTATAATAATAATCTGAATAAGCTCCAAAAAGCATACTTCCTTCTATCCTCATACCCGAAATAGAACCAGCCGGTGCCATCATTCCAGTACCACACCAAGTCGCTTTTACATATCCACCTACTATAGTAAGTAACCATTCTTGTTCCGTTGTATCGTATATTGTTAACCCACTACCTATAATTTCACTCCATGTAGAATTTGTATCAGCTGTCATTAAATAACTTCCGTCGGTTAACCAAATTTTGCATTCTACGTTATTTGCAGACTGCTTTGTAGCATTACTTGTAAACCAATTATAGAATTCTTCTGATACAGATTGTGGTGTTGTACCAAAGTCTACAGTTCTATATGCTGTTGCTGCCCAATACACATCCTCTGCACCTTTATCATTTCCTAAAGGAACACTAGAACTAAATACATGTACACTTCCACTAGACGTATAATAATATGCAAATCCTTCATTACCTGAATTTCCGCTAGGCAATGTCCATGTGTCATTAAATACTTCTATTTTTGTAAACTGCTGTCCGTTAGATTCAAAATTAATTTCTTGAATTAATTTTGGTCTACTTGTTCCTCTTAATATTTCAGCATTAAATACCCACTTTCCACTTAATGTGTATTGTGAAGCTACATTTTCTGTTACCACTACTGTACAAGTTGCTGTTGTACTTCCAGATTTAGCTGTAATTATTGTTGTTCCTCCTGCTTTCATTGTAATTGTAGCTGTATTACCGTTACTACTTACTGTTGCTACATTTGTATTTGATGATGTCCATACAAGTGAGCCAGATATATTTGATGTTGTTGCTGTTATTGTTTCTGTTGCAGTAGTTCCAACATCTATAGTTTTAGATATCGTTGTTTTATTAAATGTTATTACCGGTGTTGCCACTGTTCCAGTTACTGTTACGCTAATTGTTTCTTTAGCACTTCCATATGTAGCAGTTATATCTGCTGTTCCAGGATTTTTCATAGTTACTGTTGCTTTAGTATTATTTCCTGTTACTGTTGCTACATTTGCATTAGATGTAGTCCAAGATATATCTCCTATTACATTTTTAGTTGCAACACTAACCTCCTTAGTTACAGTTCCACTTGTTACATTTCCTGTTATGCTTGTTGAACTTAAAGTAATTGTTGCATTTGATGTTCCTAAAGAAACTATTATATTAGCTTCTCCATCTTGTATTAAGTTTACAACCATTCCTGTTTTAGTTACAACAGTTATACTGTCATCTGGATTTGTTTGCTCTCCAGCTTCTATTATTCCTTTATCCCTTAATTCTTGTATATAATCTGCTACTGTTATTTCACCAAAATTATTTGTTAATATTCCATTTTTTATCGATTCTAATCTTTCAAATTCTTGTAAATAATTTTGTTTAGTTACAGTAGTTTTTGAATGTCCTATTATTCCACTATCTTCTAATGATATTATTGCTGTTGCAGCAAGAATTGCCATTACAAGTATTGTTATACTTAAAACTATCAATGATACTCCGTTTTTTCATATTCATATATTCACCCTCCTAATATACAATTAGTTTATTATATATTCTTTACCATTTCAAGTAATTATTCTCATTAAGCTTATTTTTTCTGTTCCTTTTTTCATTTCTTTTGTTGACTTATCTAAAAAATAATGTTAATATATATACATGCGATTTTGAAAAAGATATGCATAAAATAATTTATCCATTAATACAATATATTAATGGCGCTATAGCCAAGTGGTAAGGCACGAGTCTGCAAAACTCTGATCCCCGGTTCAAATCCGGGTGGCGCCTCCAAAATTAAGAGCAAGATATACACATCTTGCTCTTTTTATTTGTTTTTTATATTGTTTTATCCACACTATATACAGTTATTTCAGCTTCACTACTGTTGCAAAGCAACCATAATCTTGCTCTTTATGCATCGTTTTATATCTAAAAGAATAAAAATCTTTATTATTACAACATGTACATATGTCTGCAAAATGTATATTTGTTTCTTTAACTCCCTCTTTAACAAAATCTTTTGTTATTACATATTTAAGGTCAATGTGAAATCTCTTTGGATTTTCTTTTTCGTAATATATGTAATTTTCTTCGTCAGGCCATATATTAGTAAAGTTTTCTTTGAAACTTTCTTCTTCACTAGAGAAACAACATTGTCCTACTGCTGGTCCTACACATACAATTACATCTTCTACGTTTGTTCCAAACTGCTCTTTAAGTCTATTTAATGCTACTAGATATATTCTTTTTATTGTTCCCTTCCATCCACTATGTACATTTGCCACTACATTATGTAATGGATCATAAATAACTATTGGGTTACAATCTGCTGTTGTTACAAGAGTTGCTAGCTTACTTGAATCTGTTATATACCCATCTACTTCATAGTCTTTTAACTTAGGATAAGCAAATTCATCCATATTATTTTCGTTAATGTATATAACATTAGCCGTATGAGCTTGAGAACCTTTACAAATATGTTCTAAATCTGTATTTATTACTTTACCTATTCTAGATACATTTTCTAACACATTTTCTATTTTATCTGTTCCTGCTGCTCTTACATTTAATGAATTAAATACGCCATCACTTACTCCACCATGCCTTAACGTAACTATTACATCTATTCTATCTTTATATTTTTCTAAAGCCTTAAATCTTAAATATTCTATTTTAGTTTCTTCATCCTTTATATGTTCTACTTCGTTATTTGTATAATTCTTAGACATACTCCACCTCTTAATAATTTATTAATATCTTACTAAAAAAATGTTATATTTGCAAATATTGTACAAATAATATTTTTGGTGATTTTATATGAATTATACAAAAATGGGGATGAATGAAAAAGAATATACAAAGTATGTAGAAGCTAAGGCTGAAAAAAGTTCGTTACTAAAAAACTGCATTATTGCTTTTATTATTGGTGGACTAATTTGTGTTGTTGGTCAGATTATAACAGATATTGCTATGTCTTATGGTTTAGAGAAAAAGATAGCTTCAACTGTGTCTACAATCTCTTTAATATTTCTTGGTGCATTGCTTACTACACTTAAACTGTACCAACCTTTAGGTAAATTTGCAGGTGCTGGTTCTATTGTTCCAATAACAGGATTCTCTAACTCTATTGTATCTCCTGCAATAGAATACAAATCCGAAGGATTAGTTTTAGGCATTGGTGCTAATATGTTTAAGGTTGCTGGTCCTGTACTTGTTTATGGCACATTTGCATCTGTAGTTTATGGATTAATATACTACATGAGTAAAATATTTCTTTAGGAGGTAGGTTAAGTTTATGAAAATTGGAAAACATACAATAGTTTTTGAAAACACTCCAGTCATTATATCTTGTGGTTCTGCTGTTGGTCCAAAAGAAAAAGAAGGTCCTCTTTCTCCCTACTTTGATACTACTATAGATGATGTATACTTTGGAGAAAAAACATTTGAAAAGGCAGAATCTAAATTCATGGCAGAAGCTATAGATATTGCTATAAAAAAAACAGGTATGAATAAGAATAAAATAGACTACATGTTTGCGGGAGATTTGTTAAACCAATGTATTTCTTCTGGATATACCGCAAGAAACTTAAGCATTCCTTTCTTTGGATTATATGGTGCTTGTTCAACATTTGCAGAAGCAAATATACTAGCTGCTTCTTTTGTAAACGCAGGTTATGCATACAACAGTGTTGCATCTGCTTCTTCACACTTTTGCGCTTCTGAAAGACAATTTAGATTACCACTAGAACAAGGAACGCAAATGACTCCAAATAGCCAATGGACTGTAACTGGTAGTGGTGCTACTTTAATAGCTAAAGCAGATGAAAATAATATTAAAGAATATCCACATATTTCTATGGCTACTCCAGGCAAAGTAATTGACCTTGGAATTAAAGACATAGCCAATATGGGCGCAGCTATGATGCCAGCTGCTTTCGATACCATAATCACTCACCTTGAAGATACTAACCGTACTCCAGACTACTATGATTTAATAGTTACTGGAGATTTAGGAAAACTGGGTTCTAAACTTTTAATAGAACAACTTAAAGAATATGGTTATGACATATCTAAACAACATATGGATTGTGGCGTTAAAATTTTTGATACAGAAACGCAAGATGTTGGAGTCGGCGGAAGTGGCTGTGGTTGCTCTGCTTCTGTATTTTGTGGTTACATTTATCCCATGCTTAAGAAAAGACAAATTAACAAAGTATTGTTTCTTGCAACAGGTGCACTTATGAGCCCCGTATCTTTAGGTCAAGGTGAATCTATTCCTGGCATCGCTCACGCTTTAGTTATTGAAAACTTGGAGGTGTAACATGGAAATATTTTTAACATACCTTAAGGTATTTATTACTGGTGGTATTATTTGTACCATTGGTCAGGTGCTTATAGACAAAACAAAACTTACACCAGCAAGAATTCTAGTATTGTTTGTTGTTTTAGGTGTTGTCCTAACCGGCCTTGGAATATACGAACCTATAGTAGACTTTGGTGGTTCTGGTGCTACTGTCCCTATTAGTGGATTTGGTTATGCCTTAGCAAATGGTGTTAAAGAAGAAATAGATGAAAACGGATTTTTAGGTGTATTTACTGGTGGTATAACCGCTACTTCTGCTGGTATAACTGCTGCTATAGTTTTTGGATATTTAGGAGCATTAATTTCCAAGTCAAATATTAAGAAATAGCATTGCTTTATTTTCTCCTTTTAATATATAATACAGTTAAATTTATAATTAAATTCCTGTTTTAATAAACAGAAAGGAGGATTTATATGGAACCCCGACTGATTGACCTACATGTGCATAGCAAACATTCCGATGGCAATTCTTCGCTAAACCAAATAGCACAAATGTCTAAAGAAAATAACGTGGGAGTTATTTCTCTTACAGAACATTACACTTTAGCATCTCTTACAAAATTCCGTAGAATAGTTGGCAAAAGTATGGAAGTTATTCCAGGTGTTGAGCTTAGTTCTTCTCTACTTCAACATGGACTTAGCAAAAAACATGTTTGTCACGTGATTTCGTATTTCTCTACTACTAAAATTTATAGCGTATTTGACGAATATGAATTAAGCAGAAAGAAATGCGTAAAAAAGACATTGGAGCTTCTTAAAAAAGATGGTATTAACCTCTCTTATACCAAAGTTTTGGAATGTGCAAGAAATCCTGAAAGTGTCGGACGTTTCGATATAGCAATTGCTCTTCATCGTCACGGCTATGCAAAGACTCCTTCTCAGGCTTATACAGAATTCTTTGATACTTCTTCTCATATCTATGTAGATAGAGAAAAGATGGAAATAGATAAACTCATTAAAGCTTTAATAGACTGTGGTGGCGTACCTATTCTTGCTCACCCAAAAACTTTAAGACTTAATGAATCTGACATGAGAGAATTCATCATACTGCTTAAGAGCTATGGACTTCAAGGAATGGAAGTGTATAACCCGCACAACTCAGATGAAAGGCGTAATTTCTACCTTGAACTTTGCAATGAGTTTGACCTTGTCCCCACTGTGGGTTCAGACTTTCACGGAAGAAGTGTAGACAATGTAGAAATTGGTCTTGGCATGGAGAACAACCTTTGTATTTCAGACTACGACATTGTTCGTAATTTGAAAGAACGCAAGCACAAACTATTTGACTAGAGTTAACAACTCTAGTCTTTTTTATGCTTTTTTAATATAATTAAATCATACAAAACTTATGCTGTGTTTACATAAGTTGAATTTTTGGTCAATATGTGGTATAATCTTTCAGTCAATAAAAATTTGACCAAAAATAATTATTGGAGGTATAACGTATGGAAAATTGTACGAATATTACTGTTCGTGATCTTTTTGACACTGAACAGTATCTTGCAAGAGAATTGCTTGAAAACCACACATACCCTTGGGAGATTCTTCCTAAGATTGAAGAGTTTATCTTAAAACTCGCTCCTACTCTTGATAAAGAAGAGTATGATCTCATTTCCGGTGCTGACGGCAAAACCAATGTATGGCTTGCTAAGGATGTAAAAGTTGCAGCAGACGCTCACCTATATGGTCCGCTTATTGTAGACCACGGTACCGAAATCCGTCACGGAGCTTTTATCCGCGGCAAAGTAATTATCGGAAAGAACTGTGTTATCGGTAACTCTACCGAAATCAAGAATGCAGTTGTTATGGATAATGCACAACTTCCTCACTACAACTATGTTGGTGATTCTGTAGTAGGTAACTACGCTCACCTTGGTGCTGGTGCTATTATTTCAAATCTTAAGAGCACTAAAACACCTGTTGTAATTGACGGCGAATACGCAACCGGACTTCGCAAAGTTGGCGCCTTCTTGGGTGACCATGTAGAAGTTGGATGCAATTCTGTCTTAAATCCCGGTACTGTTATCGGAAAAGACTCTATTGTTTATCCTGTTTCATGCATCCGCGGTATCATTCCACCTAACTGCATCGTAAGCACAAAAATTACTATCATTGAGAGGGAGAAAAGATAATGAGAAGACTCTTTGGCACCGATGGTATCAGAGGCATCGCAAATAAAACTCTGACCGCCGACCTTGCATATAAGGTTGGCCTTGCAACAGCAAAACTCATCACCAGTAACCATTTCCGTGATGTAAAAAATTCTCCTTTTGGAGATGATAGGCCCGTTGTTCTCATCGGTACAGATACCAGACCATCTAAGGATATGATTGTTTCTGCAATCACTTCCGGTCTTACCGCCGGCGGAGTTAACATTGTGCCGGTTGGCATACTCCCCACTCCTGCAATTGCATATCTTACCAAGCATTATGCATTTGTAGCTTTGGGCATTATGATAACCGCATCGCATAACCCTAAGGAATACAACGGCATCAAAGTCATCGGACCTGATGGTTACAAGCTTCCCGACCAGCTCGAGGAACAAATCGAGGATTTGATTTCCAAAATCGAACCTGATACTGTAGCAGAATACTACGCAGAAAGCTGTGGCAAAATCATCACAGACTATGCTGTATTGGCATCGAATGACTACTTTGCATCTCTTATGCAGTTTAAGTATAAACCCATAAGAATTGCAGTAGACTGTTCCAACGGTTCTGCTTCTACCTGCCACCCCATCTTCAAGTCCTTGGGTCTTTCTGTTCGCGAATACAATGTTGAGAAAGATGGCGAACACATCAACGAAGGCTGCGGTTCCATGCATCTTGAATTTCTTCAGGATGTAATCAAAAACTCTGGTCTTTCCTTTGACTGCGGTATCGCATTCGATGGTGATGCAGACAGATGTCTCATGATTGATGAAACCGGCGAAATCGTTGATGGTGACCACATTCTTGCTATCGTTGGCGGCTTCCTTAAAGACCTGGGTCTTCTTAAGAACAACCTCATTGTTGGTACTGTAATGTCCAACTTGGGACTTGTAAAGTTCTGCGAGGAAAAGGGAATCAAATTCCTTTCTACCAAGGTCGGCGATAAGTATGTCCTTGAGGAAATGATTACCAACAACGGTTCGCTTGGTGGTGAACAGTCTGGTCACATTATCTTCAAAGAGTATGCAACTACCGGTGATGGTATCCTTACCGCACTCATGGTGCTTAACATCATGGACAAAACCGGTAAGAAACTCTCTGAACTTAAGAATCAGATATTCAAGTACCCTCAGGTATCCACACAAATCACAGCAACGCCCGAACAAAAGAATGCATTTATTGCAAACAATTCTTTGAGACAGCGTATCAACGACTTGGTATACGAAACCTTGGGTAACGACGGTCGTTCTGTTGTTCGTCCTTCCGGTACTGAGAACTATATTCGTATCATGGTTGAAGGCAAAGACTACGACACCATCGAAAAACTTCGCGATGATATC
>JAZOWO010000105.1:0-5925 GCA_045659265.1 Clostridia bacterium
GTAAGAGGACATTCTGTGCATTTTGGTTTTCTAGCTATACATATTTTCTTCCCGTGTTCTACTATAGTATGGTTAATTATTTCCCATTTGTCTTTAGGAATTCTTTTCATTAAATCTTTTTCTATCTTCAATTGTTCTATGTTATTTGTAAGACCTAATTTTTTAGATATTCTTGTAACATGTGTATCTACAGCTATTCCTTCAACTATATTAAAACATTCTAGAAGAATAATATTAGCACTTTTTCTTCCGATGCCGGGTAGAGTAGTTAAATCTTTCATAGTATTTGGCACAGTACCATTATACTTTTCTACAAGCATTTTAGATGCTTCAAGAATGTGACTTGCTTTATTGTTTGGAAAACTACAAGATTTAATTATTTCATATATTTCTTTTTTAGTTAGTTTAGATATATCTTCGGGAGTAGGATATTTAGCTGTTAGTATAGGACGTATTTTGTTTACACGTTCATCTGTACATTGTGCAGCTAATATTAAAGATAACATTAACTCAAATGGTGAGTTATAATCTAATCCGCACATCGGTGTTGGATAAGTTTTATTCAGTATATCTAAACATCTTTCTATTTCTTCTTTATTTAATAATCTGTATTTCATAACATCTCCTTATATATTTTTATATGTATCTTTATCACAAAAGATAGTTATTCACATAGTATATATTAAGTTTTTAGACTACAAGTATTTTACTACAATAAAGCTCATAAGTAAAGGAGGATATATGTTTGTAGGGGCATTTAGAAAAACAATAGGACTATTTTTAATAGCCTTCGGTATTGGTGCTGTAATAACATTATTCTTACCATTATGGCTATGGGTGTTAATAGTAGCTGCGGTGCTTATGGTGTTTGGCTTTATATGGCTACTATGTTGAAAGGAGAATGTTTATATGAAAATTGTTGTATGTAAACCAAAGGGATTTATGAAATATATATTAAAAAGCATATTCAAAATATAGCTAAAATTATTGACAAAATGGAAAAATATATTATAAAATTTATACAGTTATATAGGAGGAAACAAAAGATGAAAACAAGAAATAAAAAAGGTATATCCTTAATTGTTTTAGTAATAACGATTATAGTAATGATAATACTAGCAGCGAGCGTAGTTATTACTTTATCTAATTCAGGGATAATAAATAAAGCATCAGAAGCTACTGGAAAAACAAATAGAGCTCAAATTGAACAATATGCATCTATTGTATGGGCGGATGCGTTTATGGATGGCTTAAGAGGGGATGCTCTTAAAGATGCAGTACTAGATAAACTTAAAGATTACGAAGATGATTATACATTTGAAGTAACAGATAAGGGAGTAAATGTTATAGATGGAGCGGTACCGCAGCTAAATGAATATGGCTTCTATTACAAACAAGTTTATCTTGGTGAATTTGAAGGCCAAAAAGTAGGATACGCTTTTTATAAAGATGGATCAATGGACATGGTTATGTCTGGAGCGACAGTAGAAGCAATGATGGGCGTACCAATGCCAGAGAAAATTAAAGACGATCTTTTCTTTATGGGTATGGTAGAACCTGGAAGTATAGATTATGCAACTATCGCAGATGATTATGGATATGTTTTTTCTGATGATGGTAAAACAGTAACAGATGAACAAGGTATGGTTTATACTTGTCAATTTGTTCAAGGTAAAGGCTTAAAAATGGATGTTGAATATACACTAGACACTCTAGGCCAGTATTCTGTTGGCAATATTCCTGAGGACACAGTGTTATTATTTAATAAAAATTATGTAGAAATGCAATCGGATACTCAAGGAACAGAAATAATGGATTATTTAGATTATTCTGGAAGCGGTTATCTAATGGCTATGGGTTCAGGTGGAGCTATTATGGGTTCTCTTGATGGAACAAAAGTGTTATTGCTTGATAGCTTGTTTGTTGCAACAAGCGAAGCTCCAAAAGAAACTGTTACAGAAAAAACATTAGTTGGAAATTGGAAGAAGAGAACAACAGTTAGAACAGGACTAATAACTAAACTTGAATTAGTTGATGCGACTCAATCATATGAAATAGGTTCAACAGTAAACTACATGCCTAACGGCGTAGGTAGTACATCATATAAAGGTGGATGGAAATTACTTGGTGTAGATGAACAAGGAAGAATATTATTAATGTCTGCACAAAATCCATACGGCTCTAATTTGTCCTTCTATGGCAAAACTGGATTTGATTCAGCTCTAGCAGCTGTTCAAAATGCAGCTACAGGTTATCACGACGGAACAATAGGTATAGCATCAAGAAGTATATTGCCTGAAGATATAGTATCATTAACCGATGAATCAATGCCTGATGGACCAGAGATAACATATACATGGAATAATACTAATTATCCTACATATTCTTATGTGGAAAACGGTGAAACTAAAACAGGTAGTTTGTATCAACCACATAAAACAGATTTTACATATTATGATGTAGCAACAAGTACATGGCATGTAATACCAAAAGCAACATCTGGAACTATTACTACATTAAAAAACAACGCATTCCAATTTGACATACAAAGAAAAATGAATATGGATTCCAAAGTATACCAAATGATAGGAAACGATGCATATTGGTTAGGTAAAATTATGATAAATGCTAATACTAGTTATCCAACATATGGTTTATTAACATTTGATTTTGATTACATATCTGATTTGAATTATTTTGCAAGCTCTTTAGGTGGGCAAGCTACGGTAACACGAGGTGTTCGTACAGTTGTGACATTAGCACCGGGAGCAAAATTAACTAAACAAGCAGATGGTTCATATAATGTAAGCTTATAACAAAATATAACGTAAAAAGAGTACTAAAGTAATTTAGTACTCTTTTAGTATACATAAAAGTTGAAATTTTAGCATATCTATGTTATAATACAAATCCAATATATAGCAAGGAGGTACTAAAATGTGTACTAAGTTCAAACGGGTTCTGTTTGATTATGACGGAACGATATTGATTCATAAAAGTGAAGAGCAAGGAAAACTCATAGCATCAGATTTAGGATTAACTGAAGAACAAAGCGAGATTTTTGCAAGCCAGCTCGATTACTTCTTCCATAATCAAAAATATTTCTACATCAATAAGAAGGTGACATACGGTCTATATCTTACAGCAATGGTGCATTATGTACCATGTATTCTTGAATACGGCCTTGATCCGGAACAGGTAGATATTGCGATTTGCGAGAATAACAAGATACATTCGGAACTTGCAAAAGGTGTTAAAGAAACTTTGGAATATCTTACAGATAAAGGTTATAAACTTTGTCTTGTTACCAATGGTTTCATGAAACAGCAAGTGGACAACATGAAACACAACGGCATTTTTGATTATTTCGAAAATATCTATACCTGGGATGATACCTATGCAAAGCCGGATAAGAGATTCATTGAACGCGTGCTTGCAGGAACAAAGCCGGAAGAAAATGTCTTTGTTGGAAATGATATTATTTCAGACATAGAAATGGCCAATAAAGCCGGTGTGTTTTCTGTTGGTTTTAATCTTACTCATGTATCCGGTGTAGATGTAAAACCTGATGTTGAAATCCCTACTTTTGACACTCTTATGAAAATTCTTTAAGAAATTAAAAGAAACTACAAAAAAAGAACCAGAATTTTCTGGTTCTTTTTATGTATTCTTTAGATATATTTTTATTTAGAAAAAACTTAAAAGCCTTAAAACAAGCATAGTACACCGACATTTTTCGCTTCAAAAAATAGAAAAATATCTATTGACTTATGCCTAAATTGTTGTATAATTAGGCTAACAGTTAAGGGAAGGCGGTGTTCAATATGCAAATTACTGATGTTAGAGTTAGAAAAATAACTTCTCAAAACAGAATGAAAGCTATCGCTTCTGTAACATTTGACGATGTATTCGTAGTACACGACATCAAAGTTATCGAAAGCGATAAAGGTCTTTTCATCGCTATGCCAAGCAGAAAGACTCCAAACGGAGAATTCAAAGACATAGCTCATCCAATCAATACGGATACAAGAGAAGCAATTCAAACAGCAATAATAGCTAAATACAATGAAACTGATGATTCAGAAGAAACAGTTGATGTTGAATAATTTAGTTTAGTCATAAGAGCACGCGCCTTTTTTGCGTGCTCTTTTGGACATATTGGAGGAAAGTATGGATATTAAAGAAACCATTAAAAGGGAGATAGTAGAAAAAATACCATTTGATCCTGGTATATATATGATGAAGGATGAAGATGGAAAGATAATATATGTAGGTAAAGCTAAGTCTCTAAGAAAGAGAGTTAGACAATATTTTAACAAAACAAACAAGACTGTAAGAATACAGAAGATGGTTGAGAAGATTAGAAATATTGAATATATAGTTACTGAAAGCGAACTTGAAGCATTAGTTCTTGAGTGTAATTATATCAAAGAATTTATGCCTAAATATAACGTAATGCTTAAAGACGATAAAACTTATCCTTATGTAAAAATTACTGTAAAAGATAAATATCCATCAATATATATAACTAGAACAAAAGTAGAAGATGGTTCAAAATATATTGGACCATTTACAGACGTAAATGCATTAAGAGAACTGTTTGTAACAATACGTGAAATATTCCCTTTAAAGAGATGCAAATATAACTTAAATAAAATGTGCAACGCAAAAGTAGGGCCATGTCTATACTATCACATAGGAAGATGCTTAGGGCCTTGCATAAATGATGTGGCAAGAGAAGAATATAACAAAATGCTAACTGAAATAGCAATGTTTTTAGATGGCAAGACAGATACTGTAAAAGAACATATAATAGCATCAATAGATAAATGTATAGAAAATCTAGAATTTGAAAAAGCTCAAGAATTAAAGGTTAGACTAGAAAAGATAGCTAAAGTAACAGAAAAACAAAAGGTATCTAATCTTAATGAAACAAATACGGATATATGGGGTTATGTACTTGTACAAGACAAGTTATACATACAAATATTTAAGATTAGAGATAGTAAACTTCTAAAACACGATAATATTCTAATAGATGAATTAGAGAAGAATAAAATAGATGAAACGCTAGTAGATATTCTTTCACAATACTATACAGTAAATAAATCTAATATACCACCAAGAATATATTTCAAGATTCAAACTGAAGACAAGCTTAAAGAAAAAATAGAGCTTACAGAGGAATACCTAAAGGCTCTAAGGGGGCTTAAAGTAGAATTAACAGTGCCTAAAAAAGGTTCTAAATTAAAGCTTGTGGAAATGATAGAAAACAATATAGAAATGAATCTAAAAGATAAGGATAAAAATCCACTTGAAGATTTAAGAAACATATTAGGATTAGAAGATAACATAGATGTAGTTGAGTGCTATGATATATCTAACCTTAAAGATACATTTATGGTTGGTGCTGGAATTACTTACGAAAAGAATGGATTTAATAAGAGTAAGTACAGAAAGTATAAAATAAAATGGACTGAAACACAAAATGATGTGTTGTGTATGAGCGAAGTAATAACAAGAAGACTTAAACATGTAGATACACTACCTTTACCAGATGTTTTTTTAATAGATGGTGGGTTAAACCAAGTACATGCAGTAAAACAAACATTAGAAAATAATAATGTTTCAGTACCTGTAATTGGTATGATAAAAGACGATAAACATCGTACACGTGGAATAATTGATTTAAATGAACAAGAAATAGATTTAAAGTGGCTCTTATATCGTGTACTTCGTGCATGGAGACCGATTGTAGTTTGGGCAATTATTATTGGATTAGTGATTGGATTAGGTAGTTTGGGAATTAATTTAATTAAGATGCAAGATCCAGAGTATATAGCTGCGGAAAAAGTGAAGTTTGAACGTGAACACGCTTCTTGGGTAGCTACTGGTGAAAATTTTGAAGTACAGTTTGCAAACATT
>JAZOWO010000106.1:0-11724 GCA_045659265.1 Clostridia bacterium
ACCTTAACACCAAACTTCTCCATTCTGTTTTTGAATGTATTGTATTGTTGTAAAGATAGAACTGTAGTTGGAACTAGATATGCAACTTGTTTAGAATCCATAACAGCTTTAAATGCTCCACGGATTGCTACTTCTGTTTTACCATAACCAACATCACCACATAAAAGTCTATCCATTGGTTTAGAGTTTTCCATATCTTTTTTCATTTCCATTATAGCTCGTTTTTGGTCGCCTGTTAACTCATACTCAAAGTCTGCTTCAAACTCTCTTTGCCAAGGTGTATCTTTAGAGAAAGCATAACCTTTAGCTTGAGCTCTTTTAGCATAAAGCAGTGTTAATTCTTTAGCAACATCACTTACATGTTTAGTAACCTTAGCCTTAGTAGTTTCCCACTCTTTAGTGCCAAGTTTATTCATCTTTGGAGCGTATCCATCTTCACAAACATATTTCTTAATACTATCTAAGCTTGTAATTGGAATGTATAATGTTCCACCGTCTTTGTATTCTAACTTAATATAGTCTTTAACTACACCAGCTGTATCTATTGTTTCAATACCTAAATATTTACCAATACCATGGTTTACATGTACTACATAATCTCCAACTTTTAAGTCTTCATATGAGTTTAGCATATCTCCCATAAAGGCTTTTGAAGATTTAACTTCTTTTTTAGAAGTACCAGACAAACTTTCTGAAACGACTACAAGATCAAATTCATCATAACTAAATCCAGCTGAAATTAATCCTTGTGTAATATATATAGTAGTTGTGTCTAAATCATCTACCATAGATATATCTTGTACAAATTTAGTTTTTACACCGTTATCTTCCATAGCATTTTTTACAGTTTCAACTTTTTGAAGTGTAGAAAATACCATTAATATTATTTTTCTTTCTTCTTTATATCTCTTGATGTCCTTAATAAGTAGATCCATTGTGCTACGAAAAAAGTTGACCTCCCTACAGCTAAAGCTGTACTCTTTTCTTTTCGCATGCATAACTCTATCTTGTCCTAGTTTACTCATATATACTGTAGATAGGCTTTTTAGTTTAAGTTCTATTTCCTCAAAACTAACGTATTTGAATGCATATTTAGAATATACATTACCATTCATTGTTATTACTTTTATTGCTTCGTTATTTTCGTATTTAATGGCCTCAGCTCTACTAATTTCTCTTGCAGTTTCATCCATAAAGATTGCAAAGTTGAATTCTAAGTAATCTAGTAATGTAACTCTTTCAGGAACAAATAGCTCGTAATATCTATCTATTAACCCTGAAATATTACCCTCTTCCATTCTCTCTATATCTGCTTTAATACTTTTTTTGACATCTAATGATATATCTTCTTCAAGAATATTCTTTAGTTTATTTATTGCAGCTTCTTTAGTTTCTAGTGACACAACATGTTCTGTTGAAAATGTTATATAGAAGTCATGAACTGTATCCATACTTCTTTGTGTTTCAGTATCAAAAGTTCTGATGTTATCCACTTCAGTACCAAACAATTCTACTCTATATGGCATCTTGGCATCAGTTGGAAATATGTCTATTATTCCACCTCTTACAGAAAATTGTCCTTTGGCAAGAACAACGTCTTCACGCGTATAACCTAGTCTATCTAGTTTTAATATAACCTCATCTAAATCTAGTTCTTCACCTAAAGAAATGGTCATATTAAGGTTTTCATATTCTTTTTTAGGTAACATTGGTTGAAGTAAGGCATCTATTGTTGTAACAAGAATCATATCCTTGTTATCTACAAGTTTAGATATAGCCTGAACTCTTGCGTTATTTGTTTCTCTACTTTGTGCGTCTACATCGTAATATATAATTTCACGTGCAGGCATGAACACAATTTCTTTTTCTGCATAAAATTTAATATCTTGCATAAATCTTTTTGCAGAACTTACATTTGGACATACAACAACTGGGCGCACGCCACTATAGTTGTACAAGCTATATATGACGTGTGCCTTAGTTGCATCTGTTAGTCCCGTTATACTTAAATTTGTTTCGCCATCTTTAATACACTTTAGAAGTTCTTTGAACTTACTGTGCTTTGGCAATTCTTTAACTAGCGGATTCATCGTCTCTCCTTTATATGTTCAATATTATATATACATATTAGTTGTATAATATTTTTATTCTTTTAACTGTGTAATCTATTTTTCTATCTACAAATTCCATAAAACCATCCATGATGTAATGTGGATTAAACATATATTCTGTATCTTTAGACACTGTTACTCTTGTTGCATCGTTTATTTGTATATCCCAATTCATTATAGCCGGTTTAATATCTATTCTTTCGCTTCTATCTAGAGATTTTACTAAAACCAAAATATTAGTTTCTGATAAATATTTCTTCATTTGATATCTATACCACGCTCTTAAATCATCATACTCGCGATTTGTCATTTTAGATATATCTCCATATTTAGGAGTTATTTCATATGTTACCGCATATGCGCATTTATCTATTTGTGGTTCAAAATCTCCAATCTGATCTACAGTAAGTACAACTATTCCTGATGGTAATTCCCTATTTAAACTTTTTACAATATATGTCGCATCTATAGGTTCTTTAAGTACAACATCACAAATCTCTGCAGTACTTTCAATACCTAGTGCAATATTATCTGCAAATGTAATATCTGGAATATTATCTTTTGTGTACGCAACATAAACACCTGCTCTTATCATAGCAGACTCAATAATTCTTCTTAACTCACTAGATGGTATATATATTGCTTCTTTAGATTTTGTATAAGTTATTCTTACGATATACATATTTTTTCTCCTTATATCCTGAAATTATATCATAAAGTATGCTAAATCTCAACATTTAACACTCATTTAGCAAAAGAAAAAGATATACATTTTCACGTATATCTTTTGTTTATTTATATTATTTCTTCTCTACTTTTTTAGCGGTAGTCTTTTTAGTTGTAGTCGTAGTCTTTTTAACTGCAGCTGTAGTTTTTTTAGATGTTGCAGTTTTTTTAGTAGCTGGTCTCTTTACCTCTTTTTTAGCTTCTACTTTAGCCTTTGGTTCGGCTTTTTTAGCTGTAGTCGTTGCTGCTTTTTTAGTAGTTGTTTTCTTAGCAGATGAAGCTACTTTTTTAACAGCAGCTTTTTTAGGTGCTGGTTTTTCCACTACTTCTTCTTTAACTTCAACTTTTTCTTCTTTCTTTTCCACAGCCTTAACAACCTTTTTAACCGGCTTGTTAACTATATCATAAACTTGTTTTAATTGGGTATCTGTCACTTCTTCTTTAGATACATACATTCTAAATAATTTGTTGCCTAGAATTTTTCTTACAGTTTCTTTTACATCGTCTTTATTTAGCTTATCATCTTTTAATTTTAGAACTACATTATATACAAACGCATTCTTTTTGTTTTTGTACATTTCTATTTCTCTACCAAGCCATACTTTTTCTACCGAAGAAATATCTGCAAAATATTCGTTCATGTCTTTTTCTATTTCCATCATTTCTTCAGATGGTGCGTAAGAACCTTGTAATACTGTTACATCTTTTAATAGTTCGTTATGCTCTTTTATTGCGTTATAATAATATATATCACTTGCTGGTAAATCTAAAGCTACATCTCCTATAATTTTTAATCCTGCAATAGCTCCATGTGCAGCATCCATCATAGTTATATAGTCGTTAAAATCAAAAACAGATACATATGTCTTTTCTAAATCTGCTTCTAAGTCATTAACTATTTTGTCTGCATCAACAAATAGATAGTACATACCATTTGTTCCGTTTTCAGTTAAATAGATAACTCTTTCTTTATTTACAATATAATTTCCTATACTATCTGTTTCCCCTGTTGGAAATACTGGTGTATAGAATTTAGCATGATTTACAAATTCGTCTAAGAATTTATTTAATAATACTTCTCTTTTTTCTTCAGATTCTTCTTTTTGTGCATCAAGATATACTTCTATTAACTTTTTACTAGTAACTTGTGTATTAACTTCTGCTAAACTCACAGCTCTACAGCTAAAGTCTACATCTTTGTCCAAATGTAAAGGATAGCTTGCATCTGCATAATATTTTTCTCTATATAATTTAGAAATTTGTGATGCTGTTAATGTTAAAGCTTCTGTACTTGGATTTATTAATATATATCCAACATTATTTACATTAACATTTTCATAAATATCGTCAAAATTCATCTCTGTTATATCATATTTTTCTTTAACTTCTGAATCAATATCTACATCATGTGTATAAACGCATAATACCATTGTTCCAGTTTCAGATTGTAATAATCTTAACGCATTTCCTTTGTCATATTTCTTAGTTGCAACATAGAATTTAGTATCAAATACCATAGTTCTTAGTAGCACGTTTTCGTTATCCAAATTTGGATTTGCTGAATACTCAGCGCATAGTTCCTTAAAATCTTTTGTTTTCATATTTCCGCTCCTTATAGCTACTTCCATTCTATAACATAATAAAATTTTTTTCAACACTATTTTATAAGTATTTTGATATATTTTTTATTTGCCATCTCTCTTGATTTATGTAAACAAGTGTGGTATAATATACGCAGGTCAATTTTCAAACCACAAAAATTTTTGGAGGTATAAGCATGAGTAATTTTGAAAAAATTTTACCGGAAGCATGTTATCCTCTCGCTAACATGACTTTCAAAGACGTTGAAAAAGCATTTAAAGAGAACATGACCGTTGTAGGTTACGTAGAAGCAATCAGTCAAGCTAACGAAACCCTTTCTATCCGGTTAGGCGATGAAGTTATCGCTTACTTGCCTTTTGACGAGGCAACAATGTATCCTTTGACATATTCCCAAAACAATCCGGAATTTCCCTTTCCTCTCCAGGTAGGGTGTCTTAAGGAAAAGACAATCTGTGCAAAAATCAAAAACATCAAAGGTCACAGAATCACATTGTCTAGAAAGGATAATATGCTTGAAGTCCTCGAACTAATTAAAGGGGCAGCATCGCTCCCATTTAATGTTACAGCCACCAGAACAAAAATCGTATTTGGTGATGTAGGTCAAGGAGTTCAAGCACGAATCAGCGTTCCTGATCTTTGCAAGGCGCGAATTCGCTCAACTGCAGAAATTTGCAAGAAAGGCGACTCTTTCTTTGTAAAGGTACTGAATTTGGACGAGCTTGGACGCTTTAACGTATCGTACAAAGATACATTTCCGGAGTACAATCCTGATTTCTATACCCCCGGTGAAATGATAACCGGCGTAATCAACGAGCCTGTTGATTCCAATTTTTCAGGTTTCTTCGTGAATGTTTCTCCGCAGGTTGCCGGCATTTTGGACTATCAAACCTGGCATCCCATTTTGCACTACGGCGATACCGTCGAATGCGTTATTTCTAGCGCATCTAAAAAAGGTCTTCACTTGAAGCTTTCCAAGGTTGTTTCAAGACAGACTAAATGAGGAAAAATTACAAGCCCCGATATTTCGGGGCTTGCTCCTTTAAATTAATTTATTTTAAATTTAATCTATATTAATTAAAATATTGTAATTAATATATTTTTCTATATTTTTACTTCTACAATCTATTTTCTCTAAATAAATACATATCTTTTATATGATACTTTTTATATACATCTTTTAACATACTGGCACCAATCATAGCTTCTACTATCCCATTTTTTCCAACACTTAAATTAACATATACATTAGGCATATTTTCTAGCTCATCTATTACCGGCAACAAATCTTTAGTCTCTATATACATAGAATAAAAACATTTAACTATTTTAGGTGGGTTCACTAATGGTATAATTTTATTTAATGTTTGATATAATTTTTTATATCTTCCCTTCTCAACATAATTAAAATATTTTTTATCCTGTAATCTTTCAGTTTCTTTTATATCCTCGCCACTTAATATAATTCTATTGTCTTTTGTAAACGTAACAATCGTATTTTTATTAGATATATTTTTTGCAATTATATCCATGTTTTTAGCCTGTTTTTCATCTACTTTATCTGTTACAATAGTAAACTGCTTATACACATCCATATTATTGTTTTCCATATATCTTAATGTATTAATTCCAGAAGCTAAAATCACGCATTTAGAATCTATTTTAAATCTATTACTTGTTATACATTCTACGCCTTCTTCCTTTGCGTTTATTTTTTCTATACATGTATTTTCATATATCTCTACGTTTTTCTTCTTGGATAAATACATATATATTAATGCTGTTAAAACATACGGATTTAGAACTATTCCTTCTTTAGGGATTAAAACTGCACTTCTTAAATTAAGCAACGGATCTTGCTCTAGATATTCTACCTTACCATTCTTTTCACTTATTTTTTCAAAAAGTTTATATAGATATAATTTATTAGTTAATTTATTAGAATAGTACATTACATCCATTTCTTTAAGTCCTAGCAAACCAATATATTTTTTGCATTCTTCATCTTCAGATATTTCGCTTATTATATTTAATATATTTTCTATAGCATTGTTACATAGTTTATTGTATTTGTTGAGCTTACCCTCATCTATATTTTTCTTTCTTGTACATGTTAAATCCATTTCTTTTAGAAACACACCATCTGTTTTAATAGTTGCACCATACCCTAATATATTTTTCTCTACCACAATAACATGTGCGCCAGCTTTAGCTTGCATATATGCCGTTAAAGCCCCTGTTATTCCACCACCAATAACTAACGTATCACACTTTCTATTACTCGCCAAATATTCATATTTTTTAATTATTCCAGTTTCCATATTCCAAAGAAAATTTCCTTCATATATATTCATTTGTTACACCTCAAATATATTATTTAACTCAAATATATAATATATACATTTTTCCAAAATTTAGTTCTAAAAATGCATGCTTGTACATACATATATATTGGAGGTTATACATATGAAGAAAACAATTAAATTATTAAGCATATTCTTGCTATTTACATTAATCTTAACAATATTTAGTACAAATATATTTGCAATATCTGTTTCTAACTACAAACCTAAGTATGGTAAAACTAGTACAAGTGTAAATTTTAGAGCTATAGTTTCTACTAGTAAAGGAAAACTTGGAACACTTCCTAAAAACACGGATGTTAAAATTTTAGCCACAACTGGCGAATTTTATATTGTACAAACCGGTAGTAATGAAATAGGTGCTATTAGCAAAAACTATGTTAAAACGGCTTCTAGCGCACCTAAAGGTGCTAAAACATATACAATGGTTACAAAGGCTACAAAAACTACCAGCGGGAATACAATTTTACGTGGTGGTCCTGGAACAAACTTTGCAAAAAGAATGACATTAGATAAAAATACAAAAGTAACTGTAATTGGATATATTTCTAACTGGTATGTTGTTCTAACAGATAACGGAAATGTTGGTTGCATACGAAAAGATTTGTTAAAAAGCACTTCTACAAGCAACTCTAGTTCTAATACAACTACATCTCAAAATTCAAATACAGCTACTACATCTAACGTATCCATGAGCGAAAACGAACAAATTATTTTTGATTTAATAAATAACGCTAGAACTAAAAAAGGTCTTAAAAAATTAGGTGCTGGAGTTACTCTAACCAAACTAGCTGGGTTGAAATCCGATGAAATGGTAAGTAAAGAATATTTTTCTCATTCTTCCCCTACTTATGGAGATCCATTTAAGATGCTTACAAACAACAAAGTAGAATACAAAACAGCTGGAGAAAATATCGCTGGAAATCCAAATTTAGAAGATGCCGTAAACGCATGGTTAAACTCTGAAACACATAGGCAAAATATTTATTCCAACTCATATAACTACATTGGTATTGGTGTAACTAAAAGTCCTGTGTATGGATACATAATTGTAGCTATGTTCATAGGGCAATAAAAAATACCCCAAATGGGGTATTTTTTATTTTGTTATTACCTAATTATATATGAAACTTTGCTAAAATTATTCTACCAAATTTCTTAGTATTAAGAAATAATTTTACATTTTCTTTTATTCCTGCTTTTATTGCTCCTCTTACAGCTTTCTTTACTTTTCTTTTATCCTTCTTTGTTGTTTTTATATTAGTTGGATACATTAATTAAACCATTCCCTTCTATCCTATTTGTTATATTTCTTTCGTTTAACAATTCTTTGAATTTGTTTTCTACTAAATTTTCTTTAAGGACAGTTGAAAATGTAACAACTATATCCTCACCATAAGAAACTATACCACATTTAATCTTTTCTGCCCAGTCTGGTGAAAGTATTACAAAATATCCATCTATATATGGTTTATATTCATCTTCAACACTTACAATACCTATATTAGAAAATGATGTTGTAAACTTTCTTTTTACTTGCATAGAACCAATTCTAAATGCTAGTTTCTTTAACACTAGAGGTACTATTCTTACAAATATATTATTCGTACTTCCTGCATCTTTAGTTATTGTAGAAAGTATTTTATCTAGTATTAATTTCTTTTCAAATTCTTTTTTTACTAAATTTAATACCTCATTAAAAGTATATACTTTCTTTTCTTTTAACGCAATACTAACTTGCATATATGAAAAGAAATTTGAAATAGTTTCTGTTTTAATATATTTTTTAAGATTTATTGGGACGGAAATATTTATTGGCCTTTTACCATTATATATTCTGTAATTAGTTTCATAAATTGAATATGCAATTAAAGCTACTAGATATTCTGATAGACTACAACCTTCAGATTTAGCGTAATCTTTTAATTCTTTAAGATTAATAATGTTATGTGTTATTCCATACTCACCTTTATCTAGTTCTTCACCTTGTAGCATATATGCACGTTTTATTTTCTTTATTTTAGCTCTTTTCTTTACATAGCTTTTCTTATACGCATCTTCTGTATCTTCAGACATTCTTCTAAATTCTTTTTTATGTGCAGGTATTTCATTAGGATACTTCATCTCAAGATATCTATAAATAATATCATTTAAGAACAATATTGCACCATTTCCATCAGTTAAAGCATGAAAGACTTCTAGGTTGATCTTCTTATGGAAATATGTGACCTTAAATAAATATTCATTATTTGCTTTATCATTAATTTTCTTAAATGGATAATCCACTTCTTCTGATACAATTGGCATAAGCTCGTTTTCTTCAAAGTAGTACCAAAACAAACCAAATTTAAGCTTTACCTTAAAAGCTCTGTATTTAGTAATAGCCATTTCTGTAGCTTTTTGAAGTAACGTCTCATCTATATTCTCTTTTAATAATACAGATAGTCTATATATTGAGCTATACTTTTTGTTTGAAGCCAAAGTAAAAACCTTAGCTTGATCATCAAGTTTTCTCCAATACAACCTTTTTATTATTTTTTTCTTCATTTTATATTAGTTCTATTCCCTTTAATGTGAGTATTATATAACAAAAAAACATAATTAGCAACTGGTACTAATTATGTTTCTATGTTTTATATTATATTATTCTATTTCTTCTTTATTTCTTTTTCCAAATAACTATTATACTTATTGCTATTAGCGTGACAAATTGCAATTGCTAAAGCATCTGTAGTATCGTCAATTTTTGGCATTTTATCTAGCTTTAATATATCTTTTACCATATATTCCACTTGATCTTTTTTAGCTCTACCATAGCCTACTAGAGCTTGCTTTACTTGTAGCGGTGTATATTCGCTTATCTTTATATTATGTTTTTCTAAAGTACAAAGTACTACACCTCTTGCTTCTGCAACTTGTATACCTGTAGTTATGTTTTGATTAAAGAATAAATCTTCTATAGATGCTTCATCTATTTTATTTCTAGATAAAACTTCTTCTAAATCTTCTTCTATTTTTTTTAGTCTTAAAGAAAGTCTTTCTTTTGCAGGAGTAGTAATACATCCATATTCTACAGTTCTAAACTTGTTATTTCTATATTCAATTATTCCATAACCCAGTCTACCAAAACCCGGATCTATTCCTAATATGTACATATATTACCTCCTTTTTCTTAAGTTAACATATCAAAAGCACGAATAAGTTCTGCATTTGTCATAGCAGATACTGTATTACCAATAGCCTTTTTAGTTTTTTCGTTATATTTATATTTAACTGTTCCAACAGTGTTTTTACCTATTTCTTGGAATGCATCTTTTACTAAATTATATGCTAGTTTTTGACTTGCACGTGTTACACCCATTTGTCTTAAATTTGCTTTTAAGAAGTGTACTAACAAATGTGGATAAACATATCCATCGTATCTTGATGAGTTTATTTCTCCAAGTCTCATACCTAAAGCTGTATATAACTTCTTAAACGCAGTATCCATTAGCTTCATGCTTACATTACCATCATGTATTACTTTATACGACAAACTTAGTGCAAACAACATATCTACTGTTGCGTAAGCTTCATCATTTAATTCATATTTAAGAACTGCTTTTCCTTCATCCCAAAACAATTCTTGTATTTTATACTTAACATTTTCTGAAACATTATATATATATTCCGAATTTTCACCAAACTTATCTGCAAGATCTACATATATTCTAAGTGCGTTATACCATAAAGCATTAAGCTTAATATATTTCTTACCATCTACTACTAGCAAATTATCTTTTTCATCAGCATACATATTATCTAATCTTCTATTTAATAGTTCATAAATATTGTCCCTAATAAACGAATAAAAGTCTTTTATTTCCTCTTTAGGAGCCTCTGTAATAGCAACATATCTATTTAGCGCCTCTATGTATAAAAGTATAGCTTCACATCTATCTACATCTTCTAATTTGTATGTTGTATCTTTTAATTTTATCATCATACTTTCAAGGATTTTATGTGCCTCTTTATATCTTCCTAGCAATAAATAGTTCCCTTCAATTGAAACTATCATATTCTTTACATATTCTTTTGAGTCATATATTGGTGGCATAGATTCTAAGAGTACAAATTGTCTCTTTTCTTTATCTATGTATTGTAGTGAATATGCAGTTTTAGCTAAAGATTTAAGTTCATAATACATTTCATCAATTGAGTGATAACGCATATTATCTCTATCTTTAATATCCATTTCTATATTCATAGATTCACATGCTTGCACATTTATATCTTCTGTAGATACAAATATTAAAAACGTTGATGTATTCATATTCTTAACATGCGCTTCAAATACACCCGGTATAAACAAATCTTCTACATATGTTTTAATGTTTCCAAAACTATCTTCGTAGTCTGAATTTACTCCAGATAAATATGTCTCTTTTTTATCATAACGCATATTTGGAGATTTAATATATAGATTTAATCTATCTATAATACTTAAAGCAACCTTTGCTGCTGTTGGCGCATACTGACTTGTAAACTTCATATCACTTTGGCGCTTTAATGTAACTAAAGGTCTTTTGGTTACGCATGGCATCGCAAAGAATTTTACCATTTTACCGGTATTATTTGTTACAGCATAATCTATACATAAAATTTTACTGTTTGGATCTAATTTGAATTTCTTAACTATTTTACACCCATGTATATTGTATGTATATGTAGGCACCGGTTCATTTGTAAATTCTTCTAAGTATTCTACTCCACCATAGCTTTCTTCACTTGTTTTTACATCCATAATATCATATCTCTCATGATCTATTATTACATACTCTATCATCTTAGATAAATAAATATCGTTTCCTTTTGGTGTTTGATTTATATATAAACCATGATAGGGTGCAAAATTTGCACCCGTAACTGAAGTATTTATATATATT
>JAZOWO010000107.1:0-2381 GCA_045659265.1 Clostridia bacterium
TCATCGCGAGCAGTTAAAAATATAACAGGTATATTTTTTTCTCTAATGAATGATTCATATAAATCAAAACCATTACCATCTGGAAGTGAAACATCTAATATTATAAGTTCTGGTTTATTATCGTTTAAATATTCTTTTGCAGTTTTAACGCAATCTTTTGCAATTAAATTATAGTTGTTTTTTGTAAAAGCATATTTTAATCCACTAATAATATTTTCATTATCTTCTACTAATAATATATCCATTTTTACCTTTCCCTCTCTTTGTAATTATACCATAAATAAAGGGATATTTTACATATCCCTCATAAAATTATTATATATTTTCGTTTCTAATTGTTTCTATTGTATTTTGTTTGTTAATCTTATTTATAGAATACTTCATAATAATATAAACTATGATAAATACAAATATTATACTAATAATAATTGCTGTTAATGGTAGTGCAAACGCTCTTTCAACACTTTTACTAAATGCCAAGTGAATTATATACGCTCCAATTAAACCTAATGTAATACCATAAACTAATGATTTTGCGCTATAAAATAAAGTTTCTAAGTTAATCATTCTGTTAAATTCTTTTTTTGTCATACCTATGCTTTTTAACATGGCAAATTCTTTTTGTCTTAGTTCCATATTTGAAGTAATAGTATTAAAAATATTAGTTACCCCAATAAGTGTTATGACTCCTATAAATCCATATAAGAAAATGCTAATTACTAATAACATTGCCCTTTCCGCTTGAGCAGAACTTTCAATATCACCTATTGATAATCTATAATCTATTAACTCTATATCTTTTACCAACTGATCTGTGTTAGAAGAATTATACATTAACATATATGGATATCTCGCTTGTTCTTTATAGTAATCTATATTTAATATCAGATACCCTCCATTATAGTAATTATTTTCAAGTCCCATTACTCTTTTTGTTGTTACTTCGGCTAATTCAACAGATAATTCAACTTCACCATCTTTCAGACTATATTTCATATTCATTGTGTCGCCTTTTTTGTAATTATATCTTTTAGTAATTATTTCTTTTTCTTTTGTTGTACTCCAATATCTTAAATCGTCTATTAAAATCCCCTTATCTTTTACATCGTTATAATTTAGCCCCAACTCTTCAACATACTCTTTAAATGAATTTGAATCCACAACTTTAATATCAACACTTACATCAGATTCATCTAAACCAGAATCATTATAATAAATTATCTTATCTTTATCTTTAATTTTTCCCAAGTACATATTTTCATATAATATATAACTTTCGTTTATATTATCTAAATTCCTTAATTGTTCAATTTCATCATCAGTATATTCTTTTATTCCTTTTACTGCAACATTATATTTATAATCAGTATAATATGAATCTGTCATAAAAAAGCTTTCATTTATAAATGAGAACATTGCAATAAACACAAATATACTAACTGTTAAAGAAACCACCGTTGTTCTGTATTTCTTTTTACTTCTTTTTAGATTTTTATATGCAATTACACCACCCGTTTTAAATAATGCACTTATAATTTTAGGTGTCTTTAACTTATTTGCATTTATTTTTACATCTTTTGTGTTTCTTAAATTTTCTATTGGACTAACACGACTTGCTCTTTTTGCAGATGTAATGCTAGATAAATATATTGTTAAATATCCTAAAATAACTGACGCTATTATTGGTATTATCGACATTTTAAATACAATCCCATCAATACTATTAAATATGAAATCTCCTAATAACAAATTAACTATTTTAATTAAAATAAATACAACAATAAAACCACATAATATTCCAATAGGTATTCCTATTAAACCTAAAATTAGTCCCTCTAAAATTACACTCTTTTTTATTTGTTTTTTTGTAGCACCAACACTCGCTAACATTCCATACATTTTCATTTTCTCTGTTGTAGAAATAGCAAATGAGTTTCTAATACAAAATACACTAACAATAATTATAATAGTTACTACTATGGTAGCAATACCAGTAAACATACTTATAGTAGAGTCAGAAAATGCAAATACCTGCCATCTTAATAACTCATCATTTATTGTAAAATCAAATCCAATTTTTTCATAGTTACTAAATCTAATGTCATCATAATTATATACATTTAACAATTCTATAAAAGATTGTTTATAATCTTTTGGATTATCTAATGTTATATATGCATGAATATTATCATTTTCTACATTAGTTGTAATTCCGTAAGTCGCGGTACTATTTCTTTCTCTATAAGAAATACCAACAACTTTATATTTTTTATATGTAGGATTATCTATATATTCTTTTTCTTCACCATGATATGAATTATATTGACCTAATTTGTATCCATCATTTGTTTTTCTAGTTAATATATTTAACTCTAAATAGT
>JAZOWO010000108.1:0-7216 GCA_045659265.1 Clostridia bacterium
AACTATGTGTGGTTTAGTTACAAGTATAAAGAAAATATATACAAAGAGTAACAGACAAATGGCATTTTCTGTTTTTGAAGATTTATTTGGAGATATAGAAGCAGTATTCTTCCCAAATGTATACGAAAAATATGCAAATACAATACATTCAGAAAAAGTGGTTGAAGTTAAAGGAAAGATAAGCTTAAAAGAAAATGAAAAGCCAAAAATCCTAGTAGATAGCATAAAAGAATTATCTAAAGAAGAAAAGTTGTATATTAAAATAACTGCACCACAAACAGAATATGAAAAAGAAAAAGCTAAACTGTTCGAAATACTAAAAGAACATACTGGAGATATACCTGTATATACATATTTTGAACAGACTAAAGAAGTAAAAGCTTTAGCAAGACAGTGGTGGATAACACCAACTAATGAACTTATTACTAAACTTACAAATACATTTGGATTTGGTAATGTAAAAATGGTGTAAAAAGGAATTAAATATGGCAAATTTGTATTGCTAATTAAAAAATATTTATGATAGAATAAGCAAAAGTAGAACACGACCTAAAATAATTATTTGGAGGTAAATGTATGAGTAATATTCGTGATACAAACATTCGGGTGTATTACCTGGAAAGAGAAATCAGAGAAGCATTAAGTAAGTTAAGGTCCAGACCACTTACTGAAAGAAGTGAACGGCAAATGGTAGATGGGGCTAAGTTCCTTGAGATGATAAAGCATACTCCGTATAGCAGATGTAAAACTGTTACAAGTCTTAAGGAGAGAATCGTTAAGGAACGGAATAAGCTTAAAGAGGAACTTGTGAAAATCGATACAGGTTCCCAAGGTCACCAGCTTTCCATCTTTGAAATGATGGATGAACGCACGGAAGAAGAAAAGAAGAGACATGAAGCAAGAGTAGCGAAGCTTAAGGATGAAATCCACTGGCTTCACAAGTGTTTGGGAATTTGTAAAAACACGGATTATTTCAAGTAATAAAACGAGGAGCTAATTGCTCCTCGTTTTTGCTGGATAGGAAATGTAACAAAAAACATATTGTATCTTGAAAAATAAATTTGTATGTTATATCATAGAAAATATAAGGAGGAGAAACAAATGAAAAAAGGTATATCTTTAATAGTTTTAGTCATTACAATAATAGTAATGATAATATTAGCAGCAAGTGTAGTAATAACACTAAGTAATACTGGTGTAATAGACAGAGCCGGAAAAGCGGTAGATTTAACAAATGAAGCTGCGGTACAAGATCTAGCTGCATTAACATGGGCAGATGCTTACATGGATAATTTAAGAGGCCAAGAACTAATAGACAAAGTAACAGAAGAATTAGAAGAACAAGGAGTGACAGCAAACGATTGGAATGTAACTGTAACAGACACAGGAGTAACTGTTCTATCAAAAAATAGTGGAACAACTGAAGAAGACGAAGGCGGATTCAATGTTACTTATTATCATGAAAACGGAGGGTATTTCACATATGAACCATCATATCCAACTATAACAGTAAAATATACAAACGGTACTACTGAAACATATACATTCACTTCTATGCAAAACGGAGTATTTCCTTCAGATTGGAAGGAACAAACTGGATTTGAACCTGGAGCACATATGATAGGAAATGGATACACATTTAAAAATGTGGCAGAAGTAAGTATAACAGCAATGCTTGGTGGCGAATCTGGTACGGTATATTTGATGGTAAATGGAAATAATATAGGAGCTACATATAATGCTGTACTTACAGAAGATATCACATTCTATACAGCGGGCGGCAATTTCTAACAAGATTTTTATAATTATTATTTGGATTATACGAGGAGCAATTAGCTCCTCTTTTTCTTTTATTCTTTTTAATTAACATTAAGAATATACTTGTAAATAGTAGGCTTTTGTAATATAATAGAAGCGTTAAATTGGAGATTTAATTATGAGAAAAATAAGACTAATATATAATAAATCTGCGGGACAAAATAAGGGTGGAGAAATAATAAGCGAAGTAATTGGAAGACTAAGCGAAAATGGATTTGAAGTAACAGCGTTTAGAGCTTCAAGAGAAAACTCTTGTGAAGATTTTATAGCTAATACTCCAGAAGATACATATGGAATAGTTGTAGCTGGTGGAGATGGAACTATAAACAAAGCAGTAAACTTTATGAAAAAACATAATATAAATGTTCCTTTAGGAATTATTCCTGCTGGCACATCAAATGATTTCGCCCTCCATCTTGGAGTGTACGGTGATATAGATAAAGCGGTAGATAGAATAATAGAAGGAAATGTTGAAGGCGTAGATATAGGTAAAGTAAATGATAGATACTTTGTAAATATTTTAGCAGCTGGAATGTTTTCGGGAACATCTCATAAGACAGATAAACGACTCAAAGAGATGCTCGGTCATGCTTCGTATTTTATAACTGCAGCAAGAGAGCCTTTTGAACAAAAACCGTTTAAGATTAGAATAGAAACTGAAGATGGTATTGTTGAAGAAACAGTAGTTGTTGTTATGATATTTAACGGAAGTAGTGTAGGAAGAATAGACCTATTCTCAGACAATTCAAGTATACAAGATGGACTATTAGATATAGTAATGTTAAGAGCTGGTAAGATGGCGGAAACATTAAAGATATTAAGTGAGTTTGAAGATGGTAAGTTTGTAAATAATGATAATGTTGCTTACATAAAAGAAAAGAAATTCAAAATCTCATTAGTAGAAGGTAAATGTACTACTACAGATGCAGATGGAGATGAAGGACCAATGCTACCATTTGATGTTGAATGTGTGGAAAAAGGTATAGATATGTTTATGTAAAAAACAGAAAAGTTAATAGAAAGAAGGAAAATTAAATGTACGATAAAAATATAGATAAAAAATGGCAAGATAAATGGTATTCAAGTGATTGCTTTAGCGCAAAAGATAACAGCGATAAAAAGAAATTCTATGGACTTGTAGAATTCCCATACCCATCAGGTATAGGTCTACACATAGGACATGTTAAAGCATATATTGGACTTGAAGTTGTAGCTAGAAAGAAAAGATTAGAAGGATACAATGTGTTATTCCCAATAGGCTGGGACGCATTTGGTCTTCCAACAGAAAACTATGCTATAAAAACAGGAATACACCCAAGAGTTGTTACAGATAACAACATTAAGAGATTTACAGAACAATTAAAAACAGTTGGTTTCTCTTTTGATTTTAACAGACAAATAGATACAACAGATGAAAACTATTACAAATGGACTCAATGGATATTCTTAAAATTATTTGAAAAAGGATTAGCATACAAGGATATAACAGAAGTTAACTACTGTCCAAACTGTAAAGTAGTACTTTCTAACGAAGAATCACAAGGTGGAAAATGTGATAGATGTGATGGAGAAGTAATCCAAAAAGAAAAAGAAGTATGGATGTTAAAAATAACAGACTATGCAGAAAAATTACTTGAAGGATTAGATGAAGTAGACTTCCCTGAAAGAGTTAGAGTACAACAAGAAAACTGGATTGGTAAATCTACAGGTGCAGAAGTAGACTTTAAGTTAAAAGATTTAGACGATAAATTAACTGTATATACAACAAGACCAGATACAATGTTTGGTGTAACATTTATGGTTATAGCACCAGAACATCCAATGATTAAAAAATATGCAGATAGAATAGAAAATCTTCAAGAAATAGAAGCTTATGCAGTAAATGCTAAGAAGAAAACAGAGTTTGAAAGAGTACAACTTGCAAAGGATAAAACAGGTGTAGAAATTAAAGGTATAACTGTAATAAACCCTGCAAATGGTAAAGAAGTTCCAGTATGGGTATCAGACTATGTAATGATGGGATATGGTACAGGAGCAATAATGGCAGTACCTGCTCATGACACAAGAGACTATGAATTTGCTAAGAAATTTGGAATAGATATAATCCAAGTAATTGAAGGTGGAGATATTTCTAAAGAAGCTTACACAGATATAGCAAATGGAACAATGATGAACTCAGAATTCTTAAATGGTAAATCTGTAAAAGAAGCAATATCTTCAATGATTGAGTATGTAGAATCTAAAGGATTTGGACATGCTAAAACAAATTACTTTATGAAAGATTGGGCTTTTGCAAGACAAAGATATTGGGGAGAACCAGTACCTATTGTTAAATGTGAAAAGTGTGGATTAGTTCCAGTAAAAGAATGCGATTTACCTTTAACATTACCAAAACTTGAAAACTTCAAACCAGGTCAAGATGGAGAATCTCCACTTGTAGAAGCAACTGAATGGGTTAATACAACTTGTCCATGTTGTGGTGGACCTGCAAAACGTGAAACAGATACAATGCCACAATGGGCAGGATCAAGCTGGTACTTCTTAAGATATATTGATCCTAAGAATGATTTATCTTTAGCAAGTATGGAAAACTTAAAATACTGGTTACCAGTAGACTGGTACAATGGTGGTATGGAACACGTAACACGACACTTAATTTATTCAAGATTCTGGCATAGATTCTTATATGATATTGGTGTAGTTCCAACTAAAGAACCATATGCTAAGAGAACAACTCAAGGATTAATATTAGGTTCTGACGGTGAAAAGATGTCTAAATCTAGAGGAAATGTAATTAATCCAGATGATATAGTAAACGAATATGGTGCAGATACACTTAGAACATATATGTTATTCATAGGTGAATATGATGCAGCTGCTCCATGGAACGATAACGGCGTTAAAGGTGCTAAGAAATTCTTAGATAGAGTTATGAGATTAGATACATTATTAGTAGATAAGTATGATTCAGTAGACGCAGACTTTGAAAGAGAATTAAACAAAACAATTAAGAAAGTTACAGAAGACTATGAAGCTATGAAGTACAATACAGCAATAGCTCAAATGATGACATTTATAAATGTGGTATACAAGAAAGGTGTAATTTCTAAAGAGGATCTTAAGAAATTCTTAATAATATTAAATCCAACTGCACCACATGTAACTGAAGAATTATGGAATAGATGCATAGATTCTACATCTATGATAGTAGATGCATCTTGGCCAACATATGACGAATCTAAGATTAAAACTAATACAGTAGAAATCGCAGTTCAAGTATGTGGTAAAGTTAAATTCATATTAGCTCACGAAGTAGGAATAAGCGCAGAAGATTTAACTAAACAAGTTCTTGCTGATGAAAGATTAAAACCATTCATAGATGGCAAAGAAATTAAAAAGACTATAATTGTTCCAGGAAGGATTGCAAATATAGTTGTCTAATGATAGAATGAAAATATAAAAATAAACAGAAGATGAAAGAGAGGAAGTTAAATGGGGTTAGAAACATTAACCGTTATTCTACTGTCTTTAAGTGGTGCCGCTATCTTTTTATTAGGAATAGCTGCACATAGATTTAGTGTAAAAGGCAAGATGAAAGAGCATGATGATGTTAAACAAGCAGCATACATTGATGCTCTTACAGGCCTTGAAAACAGACATAAGTTTAATAAAGTAATATCTGAAATGGTAAAACATGAAGATAAAAAATTTGCATTATGTTTTTTAGATTTAGATGATTTCAAACATATAAACGATAATATGGGACATGATGCTGGGGATGAACTTTTAATTGAACTTGGTAAGAGACTTGTAGAAAGTCTTGGAGAACATGGTAGAGTGTTTAGACTTGGAGGAGATGAATACGCTTTAATAATAACTAAAGCAGATTCAAAACTAGAAGTAGAAACAGTTGTAAAAAGAGTTAAAAGAAATGTTACAATGCCAATCAATATAAGAGATACTAAAGTAAATCTTGAGTATAGCTTAGGTGTAGCAATGTTCCCAGACGACTCAAAAGATAGTGTACAATTAGTAAACTTTGCAGATTCTGCAATGTATTATATTAAAAAGAGTGGTAAGAGCGATTACTATTTCCATAACCCTGCACTTAGGGCTCAAACAGAGAATAAGAAAAGGATGGAAAAAGAACTTAAGGATGCTTACCAAAATAAAGAGTTTGGTGTAGATTTCCAACCAAGAATAAATCTTAAAAATCCAAGAGAAATTTGGCTTGAAACATTCTTGTTCTGGAATCATCCAACAGTAGGAAAGCTAAAAGCAGAATATTTCTTAAAGTTTGCAGATTCAATTGGGCTTATCATTGGAATAGATGAAATAATGATAGAACAATCACTTAAAAAATTAAAAGAAATACGTGCAGCAGGACTTACTAATGTAAATATGGCGATAAACATATCTTTAAGACATTTCCAAAGAAATGACTTTATAGAAAGATTATGTGCAATGTTTGAAAACTATAAGGATGAAGCAAAATGTATAATGCTTCAACTTACAAGTAATATAAAAATAGAAAAGATAGAAAACTATAAAGTAATGTTTGAGAAATTAAGAAAGTACGGAGTAAGAATTTCTGTATCTAACTTAGAAATAAAACATGAAGTATTAGATATGTTCCATAGATTAAATGTAGATGAAGTAAAAGTAAGCGCAAGCTTCTTAGATTCAAATAGCATATTCAAAGAGAGCGTATTAAAAGATATAGTTACACTTTCTAAAGATCTTGGTTACCAAGTAGTAATTACAAGAATAGAAGATGAAAATACGCTTCAAAAAGTACTTAAATTAAAGGTGGATATGGTACAAGGAAATTACCTTGCAAGCGTTATAGAAAGCGATAAATTACTACCTTTCTTAAAGGAAGAAGTAATGAAAGTGTTAAGTAAAAAATAGCTATCTAAAAAATATCAAAAAAGTATAAAAAATATTAAAAAAGGTGTTGACAAAACACCTTTTTAATATTATAATAGTTGTTGTCAGCAAGAGTGGGCGCATAGCTCAGTTGGGAGAGCATCTGCCTTACAAGCAGGGGGTCATAGGTTCGAGCCCTATTGTGCCCACCACTTTTTTTGGCCTGGTAGTTCAGTTGGTTAGAACGCCGCCCTGTCACGGCGGAGGTCGTGGGTTCGAGTCCCATCCAGGTCGCAATTTTTTTATATACGGCCAGATAGCTCAGTTGGTAGAGCAGGGGACTGAAAATCCCCGTGTCGGCGGTTCGATCCCGTCTCTGGCCACCAATATGCGGGAATAGCTCAGTTGATAGAGCGTCGCGTTGCCAACGCGAAGGTCGCGGGTTTGAGCCCCGTTTCCCGCTCCACTAAGACATTAAACAATGTCTTTTTTTATGTCTAAATAAAATAGTGGATGGAAAAGTATATAG
>JAZOWO010000109.1:0-22884 GCA_045659265.1 Clostridia bacterium
CAAGACGCACCAGAATGTGGTGTTAACGCCGAACATAGACCAGAGGATAAGTGCGATAAAGTTATTAGCAGAGCTTGCAAGCAAGACTACAACACAAGCTACGCAAGCAGTGCAGATAATTAACGACATTAATATACCGTCTGCGTCACCCATCACACCCGCGTCATCCGTAACACCCGCATCATCAACAACTACTACGTTACACTCATCACCCACTCCAACAACACCAGCGTCTCCTGTATCTCCTGTATCTCTTGAAGATGATGACGACGAGGAGGTGTAGTGTATGGCGCAAATAAAGATGTCTGAGATGATACTACCGTGTTATTATCCGTTACACACGCCTGATTTTGAGGAGCGTTACTCGCGTGTCTACCTACGTGGTGGACGTTATTCTGGTAAATCCGTAGAAACTGCTAGGTTCATCGTAACTCATTTGGTAGGTGACCCAGAACACAAGAAATCAGCAATATGCTTCAGACGTTACTCTAACACTTTGCAAGAATCTGTGTTCAACGAGTTAGTAAACGCTATTTATGATTTGGGATTAGACCATTT
This sequence comes from Clostridia bacterium, assembly GCA_045659265.1. GTDB lineage: Bacteria > Bacillota > Clostridia > TANB77 > CAG-465 > UMGS1649. Next base: position 559 of record JAZOWO010000109.1, read on the forward strand.
ATTCAAACTTAAATATAACCCACTAGAAATAGTATATAAACCATACCCTAACCAGAAAATAATGTTCCAAATGCTTAATCAACCAGATGACTACCGTAAAATTAAATCTATTAAACTTATTAACTCATATTTTGGTTACATTTGGTTCGAAGAAGCAGACGAGTTTCAAGACCAAGCTGCAATTCGTCAAGTTTTACTATCACTGTTCCGTAACGGTAAAAAATTCTTGGTAATTAACACGTTCAACACGCCGTTCTCGAACTCACACCCACTAAATGTGGAATGGGAGTCTCGTACAGCAGAACAAGGCTACTATTATCAACATACTACTATTTACGACTTACCTAAACATATTATTTCACCAGATATTTGGTCCGAAGTTGAAGATATGCGTATAAATCGTCCAAAAGAATACGCACATGCGATACTCGGAAAGGCTGGAGACTTACAGGCTCAAGTGTTTCCAAATATCTACACAGTTAAATACCCTACGTCAGCTGCTACTGGTGGTGCTGCGAATTCCGCGCTGTTCACTGACCCTGAGTCGCCTGTCGCTCGCGCTGACACCATACTTCGTGGTCTAGACTTTGGTTTCGCACCTGACCCTACATCATACGTGGATTGCTACTACGACCGCGCACATAACGACTTATACATAATATCTGAAATGTACGACTATCGTCTGACATCTAGAAATATCGCTAATCAGATTCAACAACATTGGTCTTTGTTTGGTCCAATTACTTGTGATATTGACATGCGTGTTATAGATGAACTTAACGATTTAGGTCTCGTGTGCTGGCCTGCACGTAAAGGTCCAAACTCCGTAGAGCTTGGTATCAAATGGTTACAGGAGCTTAATCACATTTATATAGACCCTAAACGTACACCCAACGTGTGGCGTGAGTTTACTACATACGAGTATCAGAGAGATAAGTTTGGTAACCTCACAACTAAAATCCCAGATAAGGATAACCATACGATAGATGCTGTGCGTTACGCTACAGAAGAGTATTGGTCAACTGTTCGTCTTGTTAAAGCTAATAATGGTAAGCTGTTCTAACATAAGTATAAATATAAGTATAAATATAAGTATATAAATACATAAAATATGGAGGTACAATGGAAGAAGAAATTAAAACTTTACTTAGGGAGACAGGTGTCCCTAATATAGATGAAATTATAAATTATCTGTCTAATAGCGACTTTTTTATAGCACCTGCGTCTACTAAGTTTCACGATTGCCACCCTAGAGGTCTGATGGAACACTCACTAAATGTGTATAAAATATTAAAACTTAAGGTGGATTTTTATAACGAGATGCACCCTAAAAATAAAATATCTCACCGTGCAACAGTCCTAAGTTCAATTTTGCACGATGTCTGTAAAATAGATTACTATAAATTGGAGTACCGCAACGTGAAAGATGAGACTACTCACGGTATGTGGGAAAAACGCCCTTACTACACAATAGAAGATGATTTCCCTTATGGTCACGGAGAAAAATCTGTGTATATTATAAATAAATATATTACGTTAACCGATGAGGAGGCGTTCGCAATCCGTTGGCACATGGGCTTTTCAGAGAATAAGGATAATTATAAATTCTTGTCTGGAACTTTCGCAAAATATCCTCTTGCTATCTTGCTTCACGAAGCAGATTTAGAGGCAACTTACTTTACAAACACTACTGATTAATATTATAATATAAGTATATAAATACATTTTAGGAGGTATGAAAATGAATATAGTCATTTATAAACCTATACAAGACGTATTTAAGTCTACATCAGACCTTAGTGATTTGTTCGATACAATTGATAAAGTGTTGAATAAAAGAGGAGAGATATGGGACAAATACTCTCGTGGTATAGATTTAGTTAACACTATAAACTCAACAGGTGATTTACAAATATTACTTGAGAAATTTATAGTAGATATTGCAACTGGTTACTTGTCAGGAGAAATTAACTACGACGTAGAAGTTTCTAGTGACGTGGAAAGCAACATTAAGCAAAAAATATTCGCAATACAACCTGTTACAGCAGAATATGCTGATGAGTTACGTGCCATATTATATACATTGGCTAGTTTGAATAATGACTCAAAAGAAGAAACAAGTCTGTTTAAACAAGCTCTATTATATGGTTCTACTTATGAGAGAGTAATTGAAGATGAAGAAAATAACTTAAAATATATAAATTTGGATGCAATAAATACAGTAGCTATCTACAATAACGACGTAGATGCTAAATTGGAAGCTGTGTGTTCAAGATTTATAGTAAAAGAAGGTACTAACGAGAACTCTTACTATAGATTTTATACAGCAGAAGACATTCAAGTGTGGCGTGTCGATAACAAAGAACAAGTTAAAGATAAAGCCATAACAGGTGAGGACGCAGTCCCTCATAGCTGGGGTAGGGTTCCTGTTGCAGTGTATGAGTCAGACTTTAGTATATTGGATAGATGTCAAGGTGTAATCGAAGCGTATGAAGCCCTTCTAAATAATGTGTATAACACATATCAATATAACGCTGAAGATTGCAAAATGAAAATTGTTGGGTATAGAGCGCAAAACCCAGTAATGATACCTAATCCAGACTATGACCCTACTGACCCTACCAAAGCTAATGTGGCTAAAATGATAATTAACCCACTTAGAGTAGAAGAAGATAACTACATATTACAAGGTAAAACATTCTACGTAGAAGAAGGTGGAGATGCTGATTGGATGACTAAGCCAGTTCAAGCTCAAGACGTAACTACAATGCTTAACTATTATGTGGATAGCATATTCCAATTATGTGGTATCCCTAATACTGGAGACTTGTCTTTCACATCTAATGACCTAAATGCTTCTGCAATAGATAGAAAATTCTATGTAATGTCTATCGCTCTAGCAGATATACGTAACGGTGTAACTCAATTAATGTATGAAAGATTTAAAATGTTATTGGATAGGATAAACTTGAAATTCAATACTATGTATGATATACATAACGTAACAATAACAATACATACAAACTTACCAAGTATGGAAGATGAAAATATAGACCAAATGATAAGATTAGATGGTTTACTTTCTCAAGAAACTATACTTGAAAAACTTGGTTATGACTATGAGACTGAAAAAGCTAGAAAATTAGAGGAGGACGATTTGTATGGCATCAACAAAGATAACGTGGACGGAACTGAACCAACTGGTTCAAAGGACGATGGCACATCTGAAGAGCCAGAAGGCGAAGGTAATGAGCCAAATCCAGACGCCCCAAAAGATGACAAAGTTCGCCATCCAATACTACAATACGATGTTAAACCAGATGGTAGGACTTCGCATTAGTGTTAAGAGCCAAAAACAATTCGATTTACTTAGAATCTTAACACTAAGTTTATCAATCGTTCTTGATGAAAACGGTATAGGAGCTGTTAGAAATCTGTATAATTCAGTGTTTGATGAGTACTTTATGCAACTCTCAACTAACGCTCCTGCGTTATTAAAAGAAAAAAAGGACATCTTTTCACTAATGGAAAAATATATTTTAAAGGGTGAGTTACCAAGAACATTAGCTGATTTTTGGTACTACCACATTATTCAAGATTGTATATTGTACTGCAACAATTATGAAATTTATGGAGAAGCATTCGACAGAAAATTGGATAGACGCTTTCAAGTGCTTGGTAACTACTTAGCATCAGACTTACGTAATATGGTTCGTGAAGAAGCACTTGCAATTGAAAATGCATCTTTGGAGTATTTAGATAAAGGGTTAGAGTTGTATTGGTACACACCTAACCACGAAGCATGTCAGGAGTGTGAAGACCGAGACGGTGTAAGACTTAGAGACATCAAGGATTTGAGCATTCATCCGAACTGTAAGTGTTCTCTAATAATGATGTAAAAATTGTTTGCAAAAAGTACAATGTATGATATAATAAATTTAATAGATAAAAGGAGAAATATTATTATGGCAAAGTTTAAAAATGAAAATGGTGAAGAACTAGACTTAGACAAAGTTTTAGAAAGTGATGCAGAATATCAATCTGCTTTCGATAAGAAGATAGCAAAGGCATTAGAAAAAAACAAAACAGATATAGATGCAGAAGTTAGTAAAAAATTAGAAGAAGCTTTAGCAGCTCGTGAAACAGAAATAAGAGCTAGTATCCAACAAGAAATGGAAGATAAACAAAAAGAAGCAGAAGCTAATGCTAAGCTAACTACTGAAGAAAAATATAAAAAAGAATTGGATAAAGTTAAACAACAAGTTGTTGACTACCAAACAAAATTAGCTACTTCTGAAAGAAGAGATAAAATTGAAAAATATATTGCTGAAAAAGGATACAACAAAGATATAATGAAATTAGTTAATCCTGCTGCGCTTCAAGATAGTGAAGTAGAAGCTAAAATTGATGAAATTAATGAAATTTTTACAGGTTCTGTATCAAAAGAGCTTGACGTAAAATTAAAAGAAAATGCTGATAAACAACTTGGAGATAAGTCTAAAGGAAATAAAGGACCAGAATTTAATTTTGCATTCTCAAGCATAAGACCAACAAGTAAATAAGGAGAAATATTATGGAATATAGAAATCCATTGGTTCCTAGAATAGATATAACAAAATCTGTTAAATTGGAGCAATATTATAAAGAACAAACATTAAGTCCAGAAGACGTAAGTTTTATTAGTGACGTTAATGTTGGTGAATTATTTGATGACGATACATATAACTCAATCAAATATAAAACAGAAACATATAAAAAAATAAAGAATAATATTGCTAACGGCGAAATTCCAGCTGAACAAGTAGAAGACGAATTAGCTGCTTTACGTGCAGATGTGCTATATGAAACTAACGGTCAAGATATAGAGACAGTAAATTTAAGTAGTTTAAAATCTGCTGAGAGAGTTGATAGCTTACTTAGAGATTGTGGTGCATCTAGTAAAAATGATATTCGTGTAAAACTTTGTGATTTAGCTGAAAATTGGACCGACGGCGAATTTAAAAAAGTTGAAATCGTTAGTTCAAATGAACCATATTCATACGGAATATTGCCATCTGCAAAACTATTGGTGTTAGGTGATGGTACGATAATAACTAAAAGTAATTCTTTATATAGAAAATAAAGGAGAATATAAAATGGAAGAAATGGTAGATTTAGAAAGAACTTGCAAAGACTGTGGTGAAACTTATGAGATAACAGTTGATGACCAACTATTTTATCAAAACTTAGGTTACGACCTACCAGTAAGATGCAAACAATGTAGACATAAAAGAAGAGTAAGACGAGGAAAGGAGGCAAACTAATATGGCTAATAAAAAATCAAGAAATGAAGAATTTGTAGCTGAAGAACAACCAATAATGGAAGAAGCTGTTGTTGAAAAAGTTGTTGAAGAAGCTCCAAAAAAAGCTAAAGCTAAAATTGATTTAGGTGACATAGTTAAAATAAACCCTAATGTATCTAACGATATGTTAGGTAGACGTATCCATAATGGAATAAAAAATTATAACTATGTTGTAAAATTAATTAGACCTGACGGTTATCTTGTCCTAGAATGTCTAGCTTATAGCTTCATAGTTAATGAAAAAGAAGTAACAAAATTATAGGAGGTATTTTTATGGAAGAAGACTTCGTAGAAACAACCCCAGAAATGGACGCAGAACTATCTTTTGGAAAAGAGGAAGGTGAGGAATAATGAGTTATAGTTCATTAGTATCACAATATATCCCAGCGTCAAAACAAAATCACAGCAGTGGTAGAGCTGGATATAAAATCTGCAAAATAACCCCACATCACATGGCAGGTAAGTTAACTGCTGCACAATGTGGTAATATTTTTAGAAATCCTGCTAGACAAGCTAGCTCTAACTATGGTATAGGATACGATGGTGAGATTGCTTGTTACGTAGATGAAGAAGATAGAGCTTGGACAAGTTCTAGTAAATCTAATGATTGCCAAGCTATAACAATAGAAGTGTCTAATAGTGCTAATGGTAATCCTTGGCCTATATCAGATGCTTCTTGGAATGCATTAGTTAAATTATGTGTTGATATCTGTACCAGATATAACTTTAGATTAAGTTTTGATGGTACTCCTGACGGAACATTAACTTCTCACAATATGTTTTCTAAGACAGCTTGTCCAGGAGCTACATTATATGATAGATTGCCTGAGTTAGCTGAAATAGTAAATAAAAAGTTAGATGGAGAAAATGCTCCGATTACTCCTGAACTAGATGAAAGTTATTTAGTGAAAGTGACAACAGATGTACTTAATATTAGAAAAGGACCTGGTACAAACTATGCTATCGTAGGTCAAATAAGAGATAGAGGTACATATACAATCGTTAAAGAAAGCTCTGGTGCAGGTGCTAGCCTTTGGGGTAAATTAAAATCTGGTGCTGGTTGGATTTCATTGGATTATACTGATAGAAAAACTCCAGCTAAGGAAGAATATAAACTTGGTTTATATATCGTAAATACTCCTAGTGGCTTAAATGTAAGAAAAGGACCAGGAACAAATTATTCTATAATAAAAACATATAGAAATGGTACTAAGTTCGATACCTATGAAATCGAAGATAATTGGGCAAGAACTCCATCTGGATGGGTTTGTTTGGATTACTGTTCTCTAGTTCGACAATATTAAAATGCAAATGCACATCTGTGATAGGTGTGCATTTATTTTTAGAAAGGAGAATATTATGGACCAAAGTTACGTATTAAGTAAAGCGCTACCTAATAAGTGGTTAAATCCTGATGGTAGCATAACAGATGGTAAAGGTAATATCATAAGTCCTGCTAGTGAAAGTATGGCTAAAGCATATAGTAATTCACGTGCCATAATTAATAAGTTTGTTGATATAGATGGTGAAACAAAGACTTATGACCAAATATCGCTAGATGTGTTTGTTCCTGTGGATGTGTTACCTGAAACAGGAGAAAAAAATAGAATATATTTGGTACCTAATGAAAATGGTTCGTTTGATGAATATTATTGGACAGAAGAAAAAGGTTGGGACAAATTGGGTGAAGTTTTTATAGACTTATCTAATTATCCAACATTTGACCAAATGAATGCAGCGATAAATAGCGCTGTATATAATGTTTTAGGGGGTGAATATTAATGGCAGATACTTCAAATTTAAGTTCTTTCTTAGGTGATATAGCTAATGCCATAAGAACTAAAAAAGAAACAACTGAGCAGATAGCTGCTGCTGATTTTGATAAAGAGATACTTAGTATTGAAGGTGGATTAGATATATCTGACGCTGATGCTACAGCCGATGATATTTTATCACCAAAAGTTGCTTATACATCTTCTGGTAGAGTAACTGGTAAAATGGAAGCTGAATATCAATACGAACCTATTGGTTTCGTTGAGAATGTTTCTAGTAGCTCTAATTTAGGGTCAGAGACAATAGTTTCTGTAATTGAAAATCATTGTGTTGTAACTTTTGTAAATTATCAAGTTAAAATCTATAGTTATAAAAACAATGAAGTTGGTAATTTAATTGCAACAATAAATAATAGCTATAACGGCAGTACTTTAATAAATTGGAACGCAAAAGCGATTTATAAAATTGTTGATAATTCTGTTTTTGTTTTAACTTATGGTAGAATTTCTTCTGGCTCAGATACAACAAATAATGTTATTTGTTATAAAGTTAATCTTGATAGTGGAGAAATTACAACAGGAACAAGAACTAATTTTGGACACCCATTATTAGATGGTAGCGGAAGACATGTTTCTAATATGTCTAATTATGGGGAAGATGTAATTATATTACAAGCTTCACAATTTTCTTGGAATCAATGGTATATTGCAATTAAAGTTAATGATGATGCTACAATAGCATCTATTTCAGAGATTGCCGTTGGTTATAGTGACGATAGAATATATCGCTCAGCTAATGGTTTTGCATTTGCAATATATAATAACGGTATAGAAAAGTTTTGTTATTTTACAGGTACATCTTGGGTATCTTTGGGTGCCTATGCTTCTACTAAAATAGCACCATTAGATAATGGATATTGTGTTTTAAATGGAACTTTATATCAATACACTTCTTCTGGATTTACTGCTTTAGGAACACTTCAAAATTATCCATATACTCAATATAGTGGTTATGATACATTCTATGGATATGATAAATATTTATTAATTGCAGACAGTAATTCGAAGAAAATTATTGCATACGAAATAGATTATGTTGAATTAACAGCAAGTCTAATTAAATCTAGTGCGGTATCTAGTTCTATCGGTAGCACGGGATTCACATATCGTAATGTTTATATGGTAGATTTAACTAATGTTAAATTATATAATATGGTGTATGAATTAAGTGAAGTTGGTATTCCAATTTCAATATCTCATAGAAATAGAATGTTATATAATACTGGAGATGCAACTATCATATCTGATGAAATTTTATCTGGAGAAATTGCTTATGGTGCTGAAGGTAAAATAATAGGTACAATGACGAATAATGGTGAATTAGAATATACTCCTTCTGAAAGTGAACAAGTTATACCTTCTGGATATACTTCTGGTGGTAAAGTATTGAGTATTGATATAACACAATTAGTAGAATATGAAAATTGTTTAAATCTTTCTAAAAACATATTAGGTGACAGCGACATAGTTCCATATACAAAGTTGGTGTATTTAGAGAGTAATGGTGGTCAATACATTGACACAGGCATAATACCAACAAATCATTATATTGAGATTAAAGCTCAGTATTTGAGTCAACAAAATGATGCTGCTTTATTTGGTGTAAGTTCACCAGGTTACCATATTACTTGGTATTCTAATAAATGGTATTATGGTAATGGTGGAACGGAACTTAATGGTGGTGCTGAATACCTTCCAGACCAATTGAATACTATTATATATAATAAAGATGGTATATTTAGTATCAATGGTAATGTGATAAATTCTTCTTTAGATGCCAAAGATACGCACAATTTATTTATTTTACGTAGACCTCGTAATGTAAATGGTAGTGCTGCAGCTAGAATATATTATTGTAAAATTTATGATAAATCAACTAACCAATTAGTTAGAGATTTCATACCAGTTAGAGACTTGAATGGAGAAGTTTGTTTATATGATAATATAACAAAAGAGTTTTTCCGTAATAGTGGTACTGGAACATTTGTGGGAGGTGAAGCATAATGTCAACAGAATTAAGTGAAAACCTAAGTTTAATTTTAAAAGAAAAAAATGAAAAAATTATACCAGAGAATATTAGAAAAGGGACTACCGTGTTTGATGTTGATGGTGAATTTAGAAAAAACGTAAAATCATTTGGAACTGCCGAAGAAATGCAAAATGATTCAGATGTAGAAGATGGCGATGTAGCTATTGTTTATAATAGTGAATTAATCCCTATGACAGAAACTTCTATTGTATCTAGTATAGAATTTCCAGATACAGTAGTATTTGATGAAGCGGTTACAACAGGTGTTAGTGGTTATTTAAAAGATGATGCTGGTAATAGTAATCGTGTAGTGTTAAACGCTACAAATTTTAATATTGCTGGTAGTACTTTGTTTAACTTCATAGTTAGATACACAAGTTCAGATGGAATAACATATACAAAAGTTACAGATGTAAAAGAATATATATTTGAACCTGCACGATATTTTGAAGGTACTTGGTCAGATGGAATTGGTAAATTTATATTGTTAAAAAATGTAGAATTTAATGGGTTATATGAATATAAAAATTCCACAGATATGACAATATATTCTGATACAGTTACCAATACAAAATATTATAAAATACCTGAGGAGATTTATCGTAATTATAACGAAGTGGGAGGAAGACAACCTAGATATATAATTCACGAAAGTCATTATGACGCTGGGTTAAAATGTAATGTAATTGATAGTTGTACAATGATATGGGCAAAAATAATTGCTGATACAACACTTTTCTATACATCTGATGGTAATATTTTAATTACATTGGCCACAACCAGTGATGGAGATTGTGTGGAAATTTTAGAGTATAATTCTACAGACGGTGTTACATTTGATAAAGTATATACAACAGAAGAAATGGTTGCTAAAAGTGAAGAGTATAGCACTCTAAATTGGACTAATTTAAGCTCAGCTGCAAAATTCTTCTATGTTTTGTATAAAGGAAATGAAGACGTTGTGTTATATAATGAAAGAAAATTGGCAGCTACAACAGACCAATCAATTTATATGTTAACTTTAACATTAGAGGAGTTAGAAAATGGAACTGCGTTTTCAACAGATAGTAGTATGAAAAATTCAGTTATATCTATGCCATACAGTGGATATAAATATTGGATGGCTCCCACTCAATTGACATTGAATGATGCAAGTCAACTAAGTAAAGGTTTAATTGCTTATGGAGAAAATGGGATAATTGAAGGTACTCACAGAGAAACATTAAAAATGTTTGATACAATAGAGAATATGAATTCTAGTGAAGATAATGAGGAAGGCGACTTGGCTATAATATATAGAAGTGAAATTCAGAACTCAACTGTAGATAGTAAATTTAGTTCAGCTGTATTTCCAGCTACTGTAGTTTTGCCAGAAGCTTTAATAGACAGTGTGGAAATTATGTATAGAGCTACCGATAGCTCAATAATGTTTGATTGTTGGGGAGAAATGAATGCGTCTTACTTCAATATGTCTTGTTATACTGAAAGTGGAGAAATTAATATATCTTACGAAAGTGCAGATGGTATAACATATACTAGAACAGATGATGGAGAAGAAACTATTGATTTTGGAACAGAAATTTATTATGCTTATGCAGATTACTGGAATGATGCTATTGGATATTTTATACAAATTGGTGGAAAATATTTTGATGGATTATTTGAATATGAACTTGATGTTGAATCTGAAGATTTTTATTTCTTGCCAATTGAAGATTTGACTATGGACACAGATTACAAATTTACTTGGAATAAATCTTACAATGAAAACTATATTTTTTCTGCTGAAGATGTAAATAAATTCTTTGAAAAAGTGTGGGAATATGGTGATTCATTAGGAATGTCATTTAATGGAGCAAAAGACCTTGCAGTAATTTGTGAAGGTAAACTAACTACATTTATGTACACAGCTGTATTTGATAGTAGTTCTCGTTATAATACAATATCTTGTGGTACTGTATATGATGTTGCTACTGCTAGATGGTGGATACGTTTAGGTAACACAATATCATCTACAGATTCAAGTAGTATTGTAAAATTACAAATGAACAATGGTGAATTGGTGGTAACAGAGATGAGTGGTGTAACGGGAGTGTTTGACAACAGTTATGCACTTGACGTTGTTCCAGAAACAATGCAGTTTAGAGTTGAAGCTCAAGATACATCTCCATACGTATCAGTAAATAATAATGGTACATCAGTAACAACTTATTCTGGAAATATTGGGTATGATTGTAAGTATCATTTAGATAAATATGTAGTCGCTCCTACACAATTTACAGCTACATCTAAAGATGTTTATGTTAAAAGTTTTTATGGTAAAGATGGTGTTGTAGAAGGAACATTACAAGAAACAACAAATTTAACACTAGAAGAATTACAACTGAGAGTTAATATTTGGAATAATTACAATGAATTGAGTGTTTCTGACACAGATTTGACATATTGTTTTAGAGATTATACAGGTACCGCAATACCTAAATTAGACACTAGCGTTGTTACTAAGATGCCATATATGTTTTATAATGCAGCAAACATCATAACTATACCTGAATTAAATACAAGTAATGTTACTGAGATGGGTGCTATGTTTGTTAACTGTACTTCATTAATAAGCATACCTTTATTGGATACTGGTAATGTTGTTAATGTATATAATATGTTCCGTGGTTGTACTGCATTAACAAGTGTACCACAATTAAACATCAGCAAAGCTACTTCAGTTGGAGCTATGTTCTATGGATGTACTGCATTAACTACTGTACCACAATTAGATATAAGTAGTGCTACTAACGTGGGTTATATGTTTACTAATTGTACTTCGTTGTCTGAAGAAAGCTTGAATAATATATTAGCTATGTGCGTGAGTGCAACAGCATACACAGGAACAAAAACATTGGCGACACTTGGCCTAACAGCAGAACAAGCAACAACTTGTACAACATTATCTAATTGGTCTGCTGCATCTGCTGCTGGTTGGACAACTGGATATTAAAATTTGACAACTTAGATTAAATATCGTATAATGTATGCAAAAGGAAGTGAAAATGAAAATGCTAGAGCTATTATTGGGACAAATCCCAGAAGCAATTTATTTTGCGTTGTTTATGATATTTACTAAAGAGATTAAATCCAAAAGATTAGCCTTCATTGTACTGAGTACTGATGATAATTGAGTATGTACTTTTGATTCGAACTTTAATTTTTAATAGTTGGTTTCAAATATTGTACACATTACTTACATTCATTACAATGAAGGTTTTGTATAAAGAAAAGGTTCAGATTATAGACGTATTCACCTTTAGTATAGCTAGTTTAATCTTGATGTTAATTAGTGTTATAACATTTATAATTCTAAAAGAATACACAATTTATGCAGTTATTTTCAATAGAATATTGATGTTTGGTTTCATAATACTATTTAGAAACAAGTTACCTAAAATCCAAAATATTTATAAGAGATTTTGGAACAGGAATTATGAAAATAAAACAAAAATGAAATCTGCAACATTCAGAAGCTTAAATGTAGTTATATTCAATTTAATGTTTTACATCATAAACTTAGGTATGATGTATGCATTAATAATAAAAAAGTGAGGTGATAAATATGGATTTACCTTGGAACAGTTGGTTCTGGTTCTTTGATGCCAAAGACGGAGAATAATTTTAATATGAGGAGTGTTTTAAAATGGAGAAGATTAAACCTTTTATTGGTAGCTTAGTTTTCAACATAGTAGAAACTATACTCATATTCTTAGTGGGTAAGTTATTAGACTTACCTACTAAGTATATAATTATGATAATGTTGACGTTCATGATAAGTAGAGGTATGTTCGGTAGTGCGTTACATTTCAAAGATTGGTATAGATGTCTAGTTTGGAGTTTACTAATACTACTAAGTTTATTTGTTTTATTAAAAGTAGATTTAGTTGTGTCAATAATGTTTGCTATATTTAGTGCATTTATTATGACTGGTAAATCTAATATTAAAGATATGTATTTATGGAATAATAACGGTGAACCTAGCAAATATGCAGATATAGCTGATTTCATAAAATATAATCCAATGGACGATAGATTAATTGAATTTGAAACTAAATTAAAGAATATGGACTCAGTTGAATATTTGGTTTATAAATACAGATTTAAAGAAGGCAAGACATTCAGCGAAATGAGTGAATTACTTGATATGGAAACACCTAGAATTGCAGAAAGACTAGATAAGGTGGCTTTTGCAATAAGGTTATATTGTAGAATATAAAGAGGTTTTTATAACCTCTTTTTTTTATTATACTCGGAGTGACATTGATTGTCGCTCTTATTTTATAATTGAATTAAAGAAAAGGAGTGATATATATGTTTGGACCATATAATCCATACTATGTACAACCACAAATGGGTAGAATGAACCAATACACACCTCAACCACAGCAACCTATGTATAATCCACCAAGTGGTCTACAAGGTAAATCTGTTGATAGCTTAGAAGTAGTAAAAGCTATGGATATTCCGTTAGATGGTAGTATAAGTTACTTTCCGTTGATTGATGGTAGTGCAATAGTAACAAAACAATTACAACAAGATGGAACGAGTAAGACAGTAATATTTAAACCTAGTGATAATAAAGAACCGCAGATAAATTACGTTACTTCGGAAGAATTTACACAAGCGATACAAAAATTAGATACCTCAAAAGATTTACAAGAATTAAAAGAAGAACTCAAAAGTCTTAGGCGAAAAATTAAATTTTTTGTCGATGATAAGAAGGAGGATTAGATGCTTAATCTACAAAAATTTATCTCTAATGGTGGAAGCCCTAAAACGCTGTTGGAACAAACGGCATTAAGAAACCCGCTAATAAACAACTTAATACAAATGGCAAAGTCAGGAAATGTGCAAAACGTGGAAAATTTCGCAAGAAATCTGTTTCGTGAACAAGGTCGTGATTTTGATACTGAATTTGCTGAGTTTAAAAAGAATTTTAATAAATAGGTTATTATTGAAAAATATATAACAAATTTTTAAAAGAAGGAGGGATTTTTTATGGCTTACGGTGAAGGAACTTTATCTGCATCAGACGTAGCTCTATTAACTGGAAACGGTGGAAACAACGGAGGTTTCGGTAATAATGGAGACAATGCGTGGTGGATAATTCTATTCTTAATTTTCGGTTGGGGTCGTAATGGCTTCGGCGGTGGTTACGGAGGTAGCGGTGGAGGTGTAGGTGATAACTACATACTTGCTACTGACTTCGCTACTATTGAAAGAAAATTAGATAGCGTTAACTCTGGAATTTGTGACGCTACATTTGCATTAAATAATACAATGACAAATGGTTTCGCAAATGTTCAACAAACACTATGTCAAGGATTTAGTGGAGTGAACCAAGCTATCTCTAATAGTGCATTCAATACAGAAAGAGGACTATGGAATCTATCTAGTCAATTTGCTGATTGCTGCTGCCAAACACAAAGAGCTATTGATGGTGTAAACTATAATATGGCTATGAATACAAACAGTATTCAACAAACATTGTGTGGTAGCACAAGAGATTTAATTGAAAATCAAAATGCAAATTACAGAGCTTTACATGATGAAATAGTTGCTAATAGAATGGAAGATAAGAATGCTCAAATTGCCGCTCAACAAAATGAAATAAATGCGTTGAGATTAGCTGCTAGTCAAGCTAAACAAAACAGTTATTTAGTTAACGAATTGAGACCTTGTCCAATTCCAGCTTATATAACTTGCAATCCATATCAATCATATAATCCATGTGGTTGCGGATGCTAATTTAATTTTTCCACGTAATGTGTGATTCATAGAGATAGTTTCACACTATCTCTAATTTTTTGTAAGGAGGTATGTAAAATGTCTGAATGTATTCAAAACTGCAAATTGTGTAATAGATTTATATTGTCTCAAGCAATAAACTTTGACACAGCAGCTAACCAATTGATTGTAGACTTACCTGCTAATGTTTATGGTAATTGTAGTAAGTATTGTATAGTATTAGCTCAAACAATTCCTACTGTAACGACCATTAACTCACAAGTAGTATTTACTATAAATGGAGGAACCACAAGATACCCTTTCCTTAACTGTGACTGCACTCCAATATATGCGTCTCAACTTAAAACTAGACGAATATATCACACAAGAGTAAATACCGCAATAGATACTGGTGTATTTAAGTACGTTGGTAAATGTAAACTCCCTTGTCCAACTACTGAAGCACAAGCTATCTTAAGTTAGTTGGAGGTGGTTTAGTTGAGCGAAGAAAAGCAAGAAGTGAAGAAAGAAGAAAAATCATTTAACCAACAAGTGAGTGAGCTAGTAGAAGAGAAAATTAAGAAATTAATTGAATCTGGAGTACAAGTAGGTAATATCGACTATTTTAGTAAATTAGTAGATATTCATAAAGATATGGAAAATGAATCTTATTGGAAAGATAAAAAGGAGGTAATGAAAATGAGATATAGTAATTATTCTGAAGGTGGATACTCTGGTAGAGGAGGTAACTACGGAAGACGTGGTGTACCTGGTAGCGGTAGAGGTAGATACCGTGAAGGTGGATACTCTGGTAGATATGGAGCTGGAGAAGCTATGGAAAATGCTATGGAACACTATGGTGCATATTCTGAAGGTAAAGAAGAGATGAATATGGGTAACTATGGTGCAGAACAAAATACCATAAAAAGTTTAGAGTATATGCTTAAGTCTGTCTGTCAATTTATGGAGATGTTATCAGATGAAGCTGAGTCTGAAGAAGAAATGCAATTAATCAAAAAATATGCTAAAAAAATAAGTGAGATATAATGTATAAATTCTTCAATGCTAACAAGAATAATAACTTCGTAAATGATTGTGTTATAAGAAGTGTGTCTGTTGCTGAGAATAAATCTTGGGAACAGACATACGATGAATTAAGTAGGATAGCTAAACGTAATGGTATTTTATTAGATGATGTAAACTTTGTTGAGCCATTATTGGATTATCGCTACGAAAGAGTAGATACCTACCCAGTAGATACGGTAGGTGAATTTGTAGCAGAGCATGATTTTGGTACATATCTAATAACTATGCCTAACCACATAACTGTATCTATTGATGGTATCGTTTATGATACTTTTGATTGTAGAGATAGAAAAATAAGAGATGCTTGGAAAGTTTCTTAAAAAAATTTATAATAAACACTTTACAAACAAATTTATTTATATTATAATTAAGTTAATATAAGAAATAGATATGTCTTGGGGACTGTCGAATTTCATAATATTAACGGTAATGTGTTGATTTTTGTGTAAGTTCGTAGTAAATGAGATGGGTAATATTTCTATATAATTTGCAAAAGTTATGTAGTGTACCCATTTGGTTTACTACGAACTTATTTTTAATTAAATTTTAAAGGAGGAATTTATTATGGCAGCAGTAAATTACGCTGAAACTTATGAAAGAGCATTAGCTCAAGCTTACCCAAATGTTTTAAACTTTGGTGAATTATACAATGTGGCTAACAACAGCATTTACACATTCTTAAATGCTAAAACAGTTCACATTCCATCAATCGCTGTTTCTGGTAGAAAAAATGTTAACAGAGACGGTATAGACGGTGTATTCTCAAGAAACATCGATAACTCTTATGAGGACAAAACAATGCAATTCTACAGAGAGTGGTCAACATCTTTAGACCCAGCTGATGTAGATGACACAAATATGGTATTAACAATACAAAACGCAACTAAAGTGTTCAATGAAACACAAAAATTCCCAGAAAAAGATGCTTACACAGTATCTAAAATATTTGCTGATTGGTCAGCACAAGGTGGAGTTGCAGATACTGAAGCGTTAACAGTAGATAACGTATTAACAGTATTTGATAAATTAATGGAAGCTATGGACGAAGCATTAGTACCATTCTCAGGAAGAATACTATATGTTACTCCAGCTGTTAAAACATTATTAAAAAATGCTTCTCAAATCGGTTTATCAAGACCAGTTGATGGAAGCGGAAAAGAAATCAACAGAATAGTTAATAGATTAGATGAAGTTACATTAAATACAGTTCCATCTGTATTAATGAAAACAGCTTACAACTTCAACCCAGATGGCGGTGCAGGATTTGAAGCTGCTGAAACAGCTAAACAAATTAACATGTTCTTAGTTCACCCAACAGCTATATTAACACCTTCAAAATATTCTTTCGTTGGTGTTCAAGCTCCAGCTGCTGGAACAAAAGGTGACTACATCTACTACGAAAAAGAATATAGTGATGTATTCATATTAAATAACAGAACAGCTGCTATAGCATTCAACACAGCTGCTTAAGAATAATTAATATGGAGGTAATCTAATGGCCAAATTTACAGAGACTATGTCTGAAGAAGACAAAATAAATCTTGTAAAAGATGAAATTGTTAGTTTTGCAAAAGCTCAATTGGGACCATTATTTAACCCTGAAGATGACCAAGTTATACTAAACTTAAGTATGTTGGTTGTCGCAGAAGCATTAGATATATGTAATATGTTAGAAACCTCTAGTAACTTAGTTTTGGTAGAGCCTATATCAATCCAAGCATTGGTTATAGCCTACCAAAACCGAGGTGTAGAAGGTCTATCAGAACAAGATGAGTTAGGTCAAAACAACGTTTATATAAGTTGGATGGATTATCTTCGTAGCAATTTAATAAAATCAGGAAAGAGGTTTGTTCAATAATGAGAATTATTAGATTAGAAGATGCTAAGCTATTAAAACTTAAAACTACTGTAACTGAAGATGGTGATACAGCAGAAGTGTATGAAGACTTAGGTAATTACAAAATTGCCATAGAATACGTACATGATGAATTGGTTACTACTTCATTGGAAGTTAGAAGTAATTACGTAGCTAATATAAATAAAATATATCGTGTATCTTCGGTCCATAACACATTAGAGAAATACCTATTACCTAAAAATAATAATAATGAAGATAATATTTCTAACTATCTATTAGAATACAATGGTGGTAAATATCGAATTGAGAAAGTTACACCGAGGTACATAAATATAACTTGGAGGTAGCCGATGCCTAGAAAAAAATATAACGTAAAACGTACACGTGAAGGTGGACCACAAGTAAAGATAACTTATAGCACAGGTAAACCAAATCGTACTGGTAAAACAATAAGTAGAACATACTATAAACCAAATGGAGATACAGCACGCAAGACGTTCATAAGAAACAAACCATATCAACAAGAAAGAATTTTTAGAAGTGGTGCAAAATTTGGTGGGAAGATTGATAAAAAATGTCTTGATATGATAAATAAATTAGACAAGAGAGTCGATGAAATTGTTGCTGATGTAACAAGCGAATGCTTTAATGCAATAAGAGCTTCCGCACCATACGATACTGGAGATTACTATGCTCACATAGCTCAAAAGAGTCCTAGAGCCACTCTTTATGGTGATATACCAGATAACGAAAGAATTCATATTGGTGTGATTTGGGTTAAGAACGACAAGCTTCCGTTTGATGATATTACGTATGTTGACTTAGCTAGGTTTTTGGAATTTGGTACTGGTGCTAAGGAAATTACTGGTTCTGGAAATCCTGCATATCACGGTATGAAAGCTCAACCCCATTGGATACCTAATTATGAAATATATAAGAAAGTATTAAGAGATAGATTGAAGAGGCTAAATAGATGAGGTGGGTGATAAAAGATGATAAATGATTTTAGAAAAACAGTACAAAAACATTTGAATAATATTGAAGGTTTAAGTTCTGGTAAAATCATATCTGATGACGTTATTGTCGAAGGTAAGTATCACTTTGGTTATATCATAACACAGCATGATAGCATGGTTGATACCGTAGATTACTCTAATCACAGGATTATATATAACATAACGGGTTATCTTACAACCAAAGGTGGAACACTTGCTGATTTCGATAAATACGCCGACCAGATTGTATATGAACTTTCAAAAATGAGAATAATGTGTAAATGTAATGATATTACTAGAGATGATGGTACTAAACGTATGTCAATCACTGGTACAGTTACATACGACACAATAGATAAATTATTAAAATAAATTTTTAAAAGGAGGTATCGTCATGGACCCAGATGCATACAATGGTGGTGTTGCTGTTGCTACTATGGGAACTAAATTAGAGTTCTCTGAAGATGGTGCAGCATACACAAGAGTTTATGGTTTAGCTTCTACACCAGATTTAGGTGGAGAGCCAAACACAATTGATAGTACAGTTCTAGATAATACAGAATATGAAACAGCTGTTATGGGATTACAACCAGCTATTCAATTATCTTATGAATTCAATGTTATGAACTTAAAAGACCCTAATGTTGAAGCAAACTTACGTCAATTATATAAATATGTTGACCCAGATGATAAAGCTAACTATAGAAAAGTACTTTATTGGAGATTAACTAAAGCTAGTGGAATCACAATAGAATACACAGCTGTACCAAGAATCTCTTATAGTGGGGACGAACAAGGTAACGTTGAAAGATTTTCAATGTATCATGAATTAAAATCAGCTGCTAAAGTTTCTTTACCAACAGCTGCAACTAACGAATAATTAAAGTTAAGCGTTCACTATAATTTTCATTTAGTGGACGCTTTTTAAAAAGAAAAGGAGAAAATGAAAATGGATAATGAAGTTATAATTAAAATTGGTGATGTTGAATATCACTTTAAATTAAAATCACAAAAGATAGTTGAGTTAGAAAAAGCCTATGGCAAAAATATATTTGAATTAGTTAGAGATTTATCATTCGCATCTATAACAGATTTCATAGGAGCAAGTTTAATCTCTCCTGTAATGAGTAAATATGATTTAATGGATAATCTATTAACACAATACTCATTAGAAGAAATATCAAATGATGTTATGTATCAAATCGCTGTGAAAAGTGGTTTAATCAAAGAACAAGATTTAACTGCTATGGATGCTGAAGAAATAAAAAACTAATGCAAGAGTATAAATATGACCCCTTAGCTGGATTTCACATGGTTCATGACTTATATGCAGAACTTATAAAATTCGACTATCATCTAGTTGAGTTGTATGAATATTCGGTTAAGGAGTTGTTGTTTATACTCAAATATAAACGTGAAGGTGTTGCTTATGATATTTGGAGAAGAGGAAGTATTCATAGAGTTGCTGTTTGGGGTAAAGACTATGATAAGGTTGAAAAACTTCTTCCTGAATTATTTGAAGCAAAACCAAAAGTTAAAATGCCTGATTGGTTAAAAGGTGATTATGCTAAGAAATTAGAAGAAAGAATTAATAGAGGAAGGAGGGATTAGTGATGAATGAAGATTTTATTATTAGTATTGGTGCTGATAGTAGTAAATTTGAGAGTGAAGTTAAAAAAGTAAAACGTACTGTTGATGAGATGACAGGTACCATCTCTATTGGATTTGATACTGGTCAAGCGGACGAAGCCTTAAAAGAATCTACAAAAGCTATGAATGATTATAAAGGTTCTGCTAGAAAAGCTGGAAGAACAACGAACGAACTTGGTAAACATTTCAACAAGTTACAGAAAAATATTAAAGGTTCTGGTAATGGATATAATAAATTATCTAAAGGTTTGAATCAAAGTCCTAAAGCAAGAGCTAGTAGACAATACCTAAAAGGTATGGCTCCAGCATTTGGAACTAAGGTTTTTGCTAAAGGTACGTCGAGAGTTGCGGCTGCGTTAAACAAACCTAGACTAGCTGCTCAGCAACGTGCTAAAATAAATCCTAAACCTCAAGATATTACACCTGGAGAAGCTCTTGCTAGATTCCAAGGTATGTCTAGAATCAAGACATTTTCAAGTGTATCTGAGTCAATGTTTAAATCTCCTGCAAAACGTGTAGCTAAAGGTAATATACTTGGAAAAGTATATATTAATGCTAAGATGGCGTTAGCTAAATATAACAGAGAGTTAGAAATAGTAAATAAAAACATAGATAAATTGAATTCTGAAAAACAAGTTAGTTGGTTCAATAAGGTTGCTGATAGAGAAGAAAAAGGTACATTAGAAAATAAAAAAGCTTATTTAGAAGAGAGAAAAAAATTGTTAGAGCAAGAAAATGCAGAAAACAAAATGTTCTCTTTAGCTGGACAAGGTCCAGAAGCTATAAATACTGAAATATCAGATTTACAAAGTAAGATAGCAGATACCACTGCAGCTAGAAAAGAAGTTGAAAAAGATTCAGCTGAGTATAAGAAATTAACGCAAGAACTTAGACAATATAAACGTGAGTTGTTTGAAGTTCAATCTCTTAAAGCTCATAATGGTAGTGCTTATGAAGTTGCTACTGCGGGTGGAGCAAGAGGTACAGGTAAAATCGTTCAAACGTCTAAATACCAAGAAAATCAAAAAGAAATTGATGGTATTGATAAAGAACTTGTTGATGTAAATAATGCTATTGATATGATAAACAAGAAGATGAAAGTCTTCTCTGAAGTTGCAAAAGGAATACGTAAAGAGATAAGAGCTATTGTGCATGATTTACAACAAGACCCAGATAAGAAAGCTTGGAAAAGTGATACTCTTAAACAATACACTCGAGAATGGCAAATAATGCAAGAGAGATTTGGTGGAGACATCCCTGGTAGTAAATTCCTAAATGCATTCCAAAGAATTGGTAGAAGAATTAAGACACAAACAACAAACATTTTTGCTAACTGGTTAAACCCTATTTATGTAGCTGGACGTATGATAAATGCGTTTATGTCACAAAACGTAAAATATGCAAACACATTTAAAGTTGTTTCATATAACGCGGTTAGAATAATAGAGCCATTAGTTAAAAATTTATTGGATTGGGTTTTAAGACTACTTCAATATGTGAATGTATTTACCAAGAAGTGGATGAATGTAGACTTATTTGATAAATCATATATGTCAGCAAAGAAAACAACAGAAGAACTTAAAAATATAACAGCTTCCTTCGATGAATTACATCCTATTGGAGAAAACGACACAACGCTTATGGATACTGGTGAATTACCTACTGTAGACCCAGAGTGGATAAAGAAGTTAGAAGGATGGGCAGATAAACTTAAACCTACAGCAACTAAAATTGGTGAATGGATAGCAGATGCATTCTCTCA
>JAZOWO010000110.1:0-7748 GCA_045659265.1 Clostridia bacterium
GTAATTTTTATTAAAGTTAAGTAAAATTACTACTATCTCTTTAATCTAAATGAGTTTAATATCACAGTTATGCTGCTAAACATCATAGCCATACTTGCATACATTGGAGTTAAACTTAACCCAAATCCTTCAAGTAATCCAGATGCTATTGTTATCATTGCGATATTATATATAAATGCCCAAAATATATTAGATTTTATAACATCTAATGTTTTTCTACTTGTTCTAAATAATTCTGCAATACTAGATATATCATTATTCATAAGTATTACATCTGCAGAGTTTTGAGCTATGTCTGTTCCGCTATGCATAGATACTCCTATTGTTGCTGTCGCTAGAGCTGGTGCATCATTTATTCCATCACCAACCATCATAACATATTTACCATTATCTATTAATTCTCTTATCTTTTCTACTTTATCCTTAGGAAGTACGTTTGCTATTACTCTATAAATATTTAGTTCGTTTGCAACAGTTTTAGCTGTTAATCCGTTATCTCCAGTAAGCATTATGAATTTCTTGTCCATTTTAAATAATTCTGCCATTGCATCATAAGAACCTTTTCTTATTGTATCTTTTACACCAATTAACGCAATTACTTGGAAGTTCTTAATTACATACATGATACTACATCCAGCTGTTGCTAAACGTTCTTCATTCTTTAAGAATTTATTTTCTACTCCTAATATTTCAAACACTTTACCATTTGCAACAAAGTATTCAAAATCTCCAACTTTACCTCTTATTCCTATTCCAGGAAGTTCTTCAAAATATTCTACTTCTAATTCTCTTCTTCCTATTTCATCTAGATATTTTACAAATGGATATGCAATAGGATGTGTAGAATGTCTTTCTAAGCTTCCTACTATTTGCATTATATCTACGTTATCTATATCGTTTGTGTAGTTTAGTACTTCATATATACTAACTTCGCCGTTAGTAAGAGTTCCTGTCTTATCCATTACGACTGTGTTAATTTTATTTGCCGTTTCTAATACATCGCTAGATTTAACTAGTATTCCTTTCTTAGCAAGTTTACCTTCACTAATTACTACCGCAAGTGGTGTTGCTAAGCCTAACGCGCAAGGGCATGCTACAACAAGAACATTTACGAAATGTTTAATCCCCTCTTTAATCCCAAAATCAAACATAAGATACATGCATAGTGTAAATATTGCAATACCTATTACTAATGCTACAAATATGCTAGATATATCATCTGCATATTTAGCTATTTTAGGTTTAGTATTAGATGCTTCTGAAACTAAATGTACTATTTCAGATATTGTAGAATCTTTTCCTATCGCTTCAGCTCTATACTCAAAATATCCGTCATAATTTATGCTTCCCGCAACAACTTTTGTGCCACTTTCTTTTTTTCTAGGTAATGCTTCTCCAGTTATAAAAGACTCATCAACATGTGCAGAACCATATATTACAGTACCATCTACTGCAACTCTATCTCCAGCTTTACATACAAGTATATCTCCAACTTTTACTTCGTCTATTGTAACCTTTTTATCTCCGTTTGCTGTTTTTATTATTGCAAATTCTGGCGTTATTTTAACAAGATCTTTAATAGCCTCTTTACTCTTTTCTTTGCTCTTAAAGTCTATATATCTTCCAAACTTTACAAAGAATATTACAGTTACACACGCCTCAAAATACAAATTGTGTACAAGTTCGAATCTACCTGTAAATATTAAAATCATATTTACAAAGCTATATATAAAACTTGCAAGAACACCCATTGTAACTAGTGTATCCATATTAGGCATTGTTTTAATGAATCTCTTTACACCGTTTATTATTATATCTAAACCATATACCAAACTAAGTATTGCAAATATACACAATACTAACGAATACCAAATAGCATGATATTCCATATTTAAGAATGGTATTTGCGGCCAACCAAACATATTGCTCATAGAAATATATATTGTTATTGCTGTTAATACAAATGAAGCTAACAATAAATACTTGCTTATATTCTTTTTATTTTCGTTCTTAGGGTTATATATACCTAAAGATTCAAATCCAGCTTCTTTAATATATTCTTCAATCTTTTCTACATCTAGCTTAGTTTCGTCATATTCCACTAAAGCCTGAGCAAGCACCAGATTCACTGATGCTTTTATACCTTCTTGTTTATTCAAATATTTTTCTAAGCCAGAAGAACAAGCACTACAACTCATTCCACCTATACTTAAAATTACTTTTTTCATATATTATTATCCCTTTTTATTAATCTATTACATCGAAGCCTACAGCTTCAATTTTATCTTTAAGTATCTTAGTTATATCCTTAGTCATCTCTACTGTTACAGTTTTAGTTTTATGACTTGAATTAACAGAAATAACACCTTCTATATCTTTTAATGCATTGTTTATTCTGTTTTCGCAACCACTACACATTATTCCTTCTACATTAAATGTAACTGTCATATCTACCTCCTAGATAAATTTCTTACAAAAACTTCTTCTATGTGCTTTACAAAGACCATACTTTAATATTGCCTCTGTATGTTCTTTTGTTCCATATCCTTTATTTTTAGCAAAGCCATATTCAGGATACTCTTTATCTAGTTCAATTATCATATGATCTCTTGTAACTTTCGCTATAATTGATGCCGCAGCAATAGATTCACTTAGCGCATCACCTTTAATTATTGGTGAATATGGTACATCTATTGGTACTTTCTTTTCTGCATCCACTAATGCAAAGTCTGGTTTTTTGCTTAAACCTTCAACCGCTTTTTTCATAGCTAGTCTAGTTGCTTCTAGTATGTTTATTCTATCTATTGTTTCTTCATCTACTATACCAACAGACCAAGCTACCGCTCTTTCTTTTATTATTTCAAATAATTCTTCTCTTTTCTTTTCTGTAAGTTTCTTTGAATCGTTTACACCTTCAATATGATCATCTTTTTTAAGAATAACTGCAGCCGCTACAACTGGTCCGCAAAGTGGTCCACGTCCTGCTTCATCTATTCCACATACAAATTCATATCCTTTAGCGTATAACGCTCTTTCGTACTCTAACATTTTATCTAATCTAAGTTGTTCTTTTTCTGTCATTTAAACACACTCCATATATACTTCGTTCTTTGTTTTTCCTCTTTCTTTTGCTACTTTCTTAATTGCCTCTTTTTTGTCTATACCTTGTCCCACATAGTATTCTACAAGTTCTCTATCTGTCATTTTGTCTATTCCAAGTTTTTCGTTTTCTTCTTCTTTTTTTAAGCTTTCGCCTTCTTTATTTCCTTCAACAATTAAAACGATTTCACCTTTAATACCGTTTGTTTCTATTTCTTCTATTTGTTCACTTAAAGTAGAATATCTACACTCTTCATGAAGCTTAGTAAGTTCACGAGCTATACATATTCTTCTTTCACCTAAATGTTTTAATATATCTTTTAATGTATATAAAATCTTATGTGGTGCTTCATAAAATACCATTGTTCTTGTTTCATATTTAAGACTTTCTAATCTTTCACGACGTCTAGTAGGTCTCATTGGTAAAAAGCCTTCAAATGTAAAGGTATCCGAATCAAAGTTTGTGTATGCTATCGCCGTAGTAAGAGCAGTAACACCAGGTATAACTTCTATCTTATATCCTTCATCTATTAATGTTTCTACTAATGCTTCACCTGGATCAGATATTCTTGGCATACCTGCGTCAGATACTAACGCAATTTGCTTACCTTCATCTAAAAGTCTTCTAACTTCATCTATCTTATCTTTTTCGTTATGTCTGTGGTAACTAATTTGTGGTTTAGATATTTCAAGGTGATTTAACAACTTTAATGTTTGTCTTGTATCTTCTGCTAAGATCAAATCTACTTCTTTTAATGTATCTATTGCACGTAAAGTAATATCCCTTAAATTACCTATTGGTGTACCAACTAAATATAACTTACCAGTTATTTCTTCTTTTTTACTCATTATTCCTCCACTTTATCCATACCATATATTTCATATACATGATCTGTGTAATTTCCGTTCTCATCATACTCTATTATGCTAGGTAATACTGTACATTCATTACCACCGCCTAAAACATATTCGCAAAGCACTATACTAGGTTTCTTTTTAGTGCTAGGTTGTAAAAATTGCAGTTCTTTTATTTCTAGGTTATATTTTCTTCCTAAACATATTAAATCCGCAATTCTTTCTGGTTTATGTACAATATATAACTTACCTTTATATTTTAATAACTTAGATGCAGTCACAAATATATCTTCTAGCTCGCACTTTACTTCATGACGAGCTATATATTTTTCATCTATATCATTTACCGTTCCTGTTCCCGCTTTTTTATATGGGGGATTAGATATTACCACATCTACTTTATCTTTTCCAGTTATTTCGACAATTTTTTCACGAATTTTTTCTACATTTTTAAGATCTTCTTTTACAGCATAAATTTTATCTTCTAATTCGTTTAACTTAATATTTTTAAGAGCTAAATTGTACATTTTATCTTGAAGTTCTACTCCGATTATTTTGTTACATTTAGTCTTTTCTGAAATTATTACAGGCATTACTGCCGAACCCGTACCCAAATCTAATATATTTGTATCTTTATTTGTTTTCTTAACAATGTTAGCAAGAAGTACAGAATCCATACCAAATAAAAAGAGATCTGTATCTTGTATAATCCTTTTACCATTAAGGTTTAAATCATCTATTCTTTCCATAAAAAATCCTCGCATATATTTTACCATAAAAAATTAAAAAAGAAAAGAATAAACAAAAAGGAAAAACATAACAGTTACCTGTTATGTTTTCTTTTATTATTTAATTTGTTTACTGATTTAATTATTCTGCTACATAGTTATAATGCATAGTTGCATTTGTAAGGGGCTCATTACCCATTGTAGCTAATGATAGATTTGACCATTCTGTTTCTGTACCAGCATAATATACATCTGTTAAATTGTCTGCATATCCAAATACCCACACACCAAGTGTTGTAAATGTTTTCGGCAATACTATCTTCTTTAATGATTTACATACCATAAACGCACCATAATTTATATCTGTAACACCTTCTGGTATTACTATTTCTTTTATATTTACACATAAAGCAAATGCATTATTGTCAATCGTTACCAATGTATCTGGTAATACTATTTCTGTAAATTGCGATTGATCATCAAGCGCTGGGTTTAGCGAGCCTGCTGCACTAGGCGAAAACGCTCCCGCTTTTATTGAAGTTACTGTATATGTCTCACCATCAGGTCCAGTTACTGTTGATGGAATTGCAACTCTTGTTACAGTATTTCCTTCATCATCCTTTATTGCTGTTGTATAAGGATATTTATCTGTTCTATAATTATAGTATCCTGTTACCGCATACTTCTCTTGCACACCTTTTAATGCTGCCGTCATATTTGTCGTATCATAATCATATGTATAATAGTCAAATGGTTCGATTGGTCCTTCTCCTTTTTTATTTACATTTACACCGTTATCTGTTACATCTATATCAAAATTATCAGTATAATCTCCCATTTCACCTAGTACATAGTCTCTTAAGTCATCTCCTCTTAAATTGTCCAAAAAACCATCTGCCCATGTCAATGTAGCTAACTGTTGAACTTGTTGCAAACTAGTTGCATCTGTAGCTTCAGTCGCCTTATTTATTATTCCTGTATTACTTAAAGTAATTACTACCGAAGCTGCTAATATTATCATACCTATAATTGTTATTACTAGTACTATTAGCGATATACCTTGTTTTCTTTTCATTTGTTTTCCCCCTTATATTTTATAGTTCTATACTACAATATATTTTTTATTTTTTCAATATTTATATAAAAAATTAGGATATAACATTTGCTGTTATATCCTATTCTATATATTTCACTCTAATCTGCTATTGAATATATAGTATCGCATATTACTATTTTTTGTTCAAATTCTTTTCCTTCAAGTGAATATTGAGGAGCAAATGATATATTTGAATATTGCGCTTGTGTTCCCGAATAACTTATTGCGTCTAATTCATTCCAATAACCAAATGCTTGAAATCCTACTGTAGTTAAACTCTTTGGTAATACAAGTTTAGTAGCTTTACTCCAACAGAAGAATGCATAATCTCCTATTGTTGTTATTGTTTCAGGTAATATTAAACTTGTAAAGCTTGGTTGTGTGCTTCCTGTTACGTTAGATGGCACTGAAAATGCATAGCTTGCTATTGCTGTTATAGTATATTCTTTATTGTCCGCTGGATTTACCACCTTAGATGGTATTATTATATCTGTGATTTTTGTTCCATTATCATCTATTATTGATTTAGGATATGGATATGGTTCTGGCAATCTACTATACTCGTAATATCCAACTTCTTGGTATACATCTTTTATCTTCTTTAATGTCGCTGTCATTGTTGTTGAATCATATTCAAACTCAAAGAATTTTGTATCTAGCGCTGTATAATTTTGTGGTGCAATATTTGATTCAGGTTTAAATGTCTTTTTAGTTGTTTTTCCGTTAAACGCAACCGCTTCAAATGTAGTTTCGTTTACACCTATCATAGTAATTTCAACAGTTTCTCCAGACATAGCTATTACAGTTTTTCCATTTGGACCTTTGACTAAAACTTCTCCATCTTGTAATTCTGATATATCACTATACTTTTTAGGTTCAACCGCTTTCATTGCTATTAATAAATTCTCTTTTGTCATATAATTTGCTTGATAAGCCGCCTTATAGTCTGCAAGAAGTTGATCCATATTATTTATGTTTGGAATTCCCATGTCACATTCTACAAACTCTGCAAAAGTACTAGCGTTCTTAAGGTCTGTTAAATTACCCCATTCTTCTGTCTCTGCTAAATATGTACGGCCTTCCATATATATTTCTTCATATGTTTTTGTAGTATTTTTTAATTCGTTTTCAGCAAATGCTATATAACCTTTTCCGTAATACCCTTCTGGTTTAATATGTTCATAAGACAAAGCTAAGTCTCTTAAGCTTTCAAAACCATAATGTTCAATCATACCAGCCAAAGTAGTATAAGCACCACCATCATACATTGAACTCCATGTTGAAACCAATTGATTTATGTTTTGATACATTGGTTCCATATAACCATACTCTGCATTCCAATAATTGTTTCCTTCTACAAATAATTGTTCAAGTTCAGCATCAGATTTAACCGTTGTTAAAACTGCTTCTGCATATTCTTCATAACTTGAATATGTTTCACCTGTTGCTGCATCTTCTCTTTTCCAACCCTCAAGTGTTGGTGTAACATATACTTTATATGGTATAGATGTAACCGGTGAATTATATGTTATAGCTAGTGTTAATTCGTTTTTCTTGCCTTGTTCATTAACACCTATAGTTATAGATAAATCATCTCCAACTATAATTACATATTTTCCGTCTGCTGTTATTATTCTATCTCCGTTTTTAGTACTGCCTTTAAAATGTTGATGTAATTTTTCTAGCAACAGTGCTTTAGTTAATCTTAAATTTCTATCAGAGCCAGTGTATATATTTCCCAACTCTAATGCTTTTACAACATCTGCTTCTTGTTGTAACGCTTTCAAATCCGTCATCGTTGTTGCATCTGACGCCTTTCCTATTATTCCAGTATTACTTAACGTTATTACAACACTTGCTGCCAATATTATCATAACTATTATTGTAATTACTAATACTATTAACGATATACCTTTTTTATTATTTTTCATTCGTTTTCCTCCATATTTATACTCAAAATATTATAATAT
>JAZOWO010000111.1:0-2317 GCA_045659265.1 Clostridia bacterium
CCAACTTAACAAAGAAATAGAAATATTATCTGTATACATGCCAGCACAACTATCTGAAGAAGAAATAGTTAAAATGGTAGTTGAAGCTATAGCAGCAGTTGGTGCAACTGGAATGAAAGATATGGGTAAAGTAATGGGAAGCATCAGAGAAAAAACAGCTGGTAAAGCAGATGGTAAATTAGTATCTGACATAGTTAAAGAAGAACTAGGAAAACTTTAATAGGCGTAAGATATAAGAGGAAATAAAACTAAACTAAAAGGAGCAAGTATGAAAAATATAATTATTAGAAATAGTAATAGATTTAAGAGTGTTTTTGCACAAGTTAATATGTTGTTACCACTAACAGCAGAGAACATGAGCAAGAATGCTCTTCTTGCTATGATGCTAAAGAAATCAAATAGCAAGTATAAAACAGAAAGAGAATTAGAAAGAAAATTAGCAGAACTATACAACACATCATTTGGTGCAGGTGTAGGAAAAGTATCTAACGCTTACGATATTACATTTGGTGTTGAAATATTAAATGTGAAATATACAGGAAAAGAAGTATTAGATGAAGCAGTAGATATCCTTTATAATGCAATATGTGAACCAAACTTTATTGATGGCAAGTTTGATGAAAAAACATTTGAATTAGAAAAAGCAAGTCTAATGGAAAGAATAGCAGAAGAAAAAGATAATAAGAAGAAGTATGCTTTAGATTCATTAGAAAGAGAAATGTTTAAAGGATTAGATTATGGTTATCCTTTATACGGAACAATTGAAGATGTAGAAAAAATAACTAATGAAGAATTAGTTAAACATTACTATGATGTAATTTCAAAAGCGGAAATTGTAGTAGCAACAGTTGGTAATCTAGAGAATATGGATGGCCTAGCAGAAGACATACACACTAGAATATGTGGAAAGTGTGGAAAACATACAGTAGATATTAAACCACTTGTGGAACAAGCAATTAATGAACAAGTAGAGATAAAAATAGAAGAACAAGATATAAACCAAAGCATAATTTGTATAGGTGCAAGAATAAAAGATGTTAAGATAGAAGACGTATACAAAGCACGTCTTTTCGATAACATACTTGGCGGAACACCGGCAGCTAAACTATTCCAAAATGTAAGAGAGAAAGAAAGCTTAGCATATTTTGCAAAATCTATGTACAATATGTTTACTTCAAGTGTATGTATGTTTGCAGGAATAGCACCAGAAAAATATGAAAAAGCAAAGGAAGTAATGCTTAAACAATTAGAAGATATAAAAGAAGGAAATGTTTCGGATATAGAATTTAATGCAGCAAAAGAAAACTTAATTTCTGCATATAAAGAAAAACAAGATTCTAAAGGTGGCCAAGCAAAAGGATTATTTAGCAATGAAATATACTTTGGTAGAACTGTAGATTTTGATGAAATGATAGAAGAAATATCTAAACTTACACTAGATGATGTAGTAGAAATTGCAAATAGAGTAGTAGTAACAAATATATTCTTGTTAGGAGGTAAAGCTGATGTTTAAAGTAGAAGCAAATCTAAAAACTGGCGAAGAAATATACAAAAAGATATTAGCAAATGGCCTTAAAGTATATATTTGCAAGAAACCAGGATATATTAAAAAAGTTGGAATGTATGGAACTGTTTATGGTTCAATAGATAATGATTTTATAGATATTACAACAGGTGAAAGACTGAAAGTAGAAGATGGAATTGCTCACTTTTTAGAGCACAAGCTATTTGAACAAGAAGATGCAAATGCACTAGACGTATTTGCTAAAATGGGTGTAAGTTCAAATGCATATACTTCTTTTGATCATACAGTATATTTTTATGAAACAAGTTCTAAACATGAAGAATGCTTAAATAAATTATTAGAATTTGTAAACACACCATATTTCACAGATGAAAATGTGGAAAAAGAAAAAGGAATAATTGCTCAAGAATTAAAAATGTATGAAGATGAACCAAGTTCAGTAGCATACTATAATGTATTAAGAGCTATGTATCAAAAGTTTCCACTAAATGTAGATATAGGTGGAACAGTAGAGTCCGTGTATAGAATAGACAAAGAAGCATTATATTCTTGTTACAATACTTTCTATAATCCAGCCAATATGTTTGTTATTGTAATCGGCGATGTGGATGAAGTGGAAACAGTAAAGCAAATTGAAAATTTCTTTAACGAAAATGTGGATAGAAAAACAGGCGCAGTTGAAAGATTTATATTAGAAGAGCCTAAAGAAATAGCCGAAAAGAAAATAGAAAAGAAACTTGATGTATACATGCCATATATTTGTATGGGATTTAAACATGAAAAACAAGATGG
>JAZOWO010000112.1:0-31807 GCA_045659265.1 Clostridia bacterium
GGTTATGTAACATGCTTAGTAGCTGGCTTTCTTCTACATTTTGCTTATGACTTCTTTAACGATAACTTTATTATTGGATTATTTACTCCAGTAAATGAAAGTGTATCTGAACATCTAAAACTAATCTTCTTGCCATTTACATTATTTACAATATTCTTCTACTTCTACTCTAAAAAGAAGTTAACAAATGTATTTCTAACATCCTTCTTAGCAAACATATTAGGTATGCTTGCAACAACTATTTCATTTTATATAGGAATTAAGTTTCTAGGTATGAATAATACAATATTTAACATATCTACATATGTATTTGGAATGACAGTATCCTTTATTATATTCTACTTTGGAATATATAACGATAATTTTCAAGATAATACCAAAGATTCAAATACATTAGGAATATGCGCTCTACTACTTCTTACAACACTATTTATACTTAACACCGTATTACCACTTAAACTACCAATTAACAAAGACCCTGTTAGCGGTAACTATGGGGTGTTCAAAACAAAGTAAACACGATAAATAAAATTAAATCAAAATAAAAAAACACACCTTTCGGTGTGTTTTAATATTCCTATTTTCCACAAGTGCCATCACAAGTTGAATGATGATAGTATATTATTTCTTCTGCAGGCGCTTTTGATATTGGTGCTGGCATAACAGTGTTTGGAGTATATGTTGTTTTACAAGAAATACACAATGTTTTTATGCTTACTGATATCATTTCATTAATTGTTCCATGAGAAATCGTGGTTAAACTCTCAGGAAAATATATATATTCTATATTAGTAGTAAATGTTTTTAAAGTAGAATTATAAAAATTCCCTATACCATCTGGCAAAATTCCTTTTGGGAAATTACCTATTTTGGTACCATTATATACACCAACAAAAAGTTCATTTGCATATTGAGGTATAACCGGCGATTCTACCATATTCGCACAACCGTAAAACGCTTTAAATACAGAAGTTATATTTATACCACATATACTTTCTAATATAGGATCATATGTTTCTTTTGTTTTATCTACTGCTTCCACTCTCCAACCAACTTGATTGTATGTCCCATTTGGAGGATACAGAGCAGCATTACCAAAATCACAATCCTTCATTGTATACATATAATCCCCATAGTAATACGTATCTTTAAGCATAATTTGTTCCGGGAACTGATCTCCAGGTCCTAATTCATAAGAAGTATTATCTGTTGTTAAAATACCATTTATAGTAACTACTCCCGCTGCTTCATGCACAAACCTTCCACCTTCAGGTATTATTCCTGCATGATGTAGTTCTAGTGCATCATGATTATACTCTTCATAAACATTCTCATTTTGCTTATTACTCACACTTATTCCAGTATTGGAAATTTCAATTTTCCATTTGTCACTTGTTACGCCTTGTTCACTTAATTTCGTTGTAACTTCGTATATCAACTCTTCATCTCTATATTCATTCATATAAGCATCTGCCCATATTAACGAAGCCAAATCTTGTACTTGCTGTTCATTTGTTAAACCTACCGCTTGACTTGCTTTGTCTATCACTCCAGTATTATTTAGAGATATTACTACGCTTGCAGCTAATATTATCATTACTATTATTGTAATTACTAAAACTATTAATGATATACCTTTTTTATTTTGCATTTTTTAATTCCTCCTTTTTGCATGCAAAAAGCAAAGCAGCACACATATTTCTATGTATGTTACTTTGCTTATTTATCCTTTATTTTAGGGTGCAAAAACGCTACTAATGTTTTTTCATTAGTAAATGTACCTGTGTGTGTGTGTGTGTGTACAGCCGCAAGGCTTTCAGCGCTTTTCATCTTTTACTTCACCCTCTTTATATTTTTATTTTATTACAAAAATTTTATTTTGTAAATAAAAAATAAGCATTCTTTTTATCCGAATGCCTATTTTCATATTATAACTCAAATTGTGAATTGTATAATTCTGCATAGAAACCATTCTTTTCTATTAATGTTTCATGATTTCCTTGCTCTACAATATTACCATCTCTCATAACTAAGATTAAATCTGCATTTTTAATTGTAGATAATCTATGTGCAATTATGAATGATGTTCTATTTTCTGTTAATTTATCCATTGCTTTTTGAACAAGTTCTTCTGTTCTTGTATCTACATTAGAAGTTGCTTCATCTAATATTAAGAATGGTGCATCTTCTATCATACCACGAGCAATTGTAAGTAATTGCTTTTGACCTGCAGAGATACTTTCATTGTCTGCAAGAACTGTATCATAGTTTTTAGGTAATGTTTTAATAAAGTGATGTAATCCAACTTCACGACATACATCTTTTACTCTTTCTATATCTACATCGTCTCTATCATATACGATGTTTTCTTTTACAGTTCCTTCAAATAGCCAAGTATCTTGAAGTACCATAGTAAATAACTCGTGTATATTCTCTCTTGTTAATTTAGAAATATCTACTCCATCTATTTTAATCTTACCTGAATCTATTTCATAGAACTTCATAAGTAGATTTACCATAGTTGTTTTACCTGCACCAGTTGGACCAACTATTGCTATCTTTTGTCCTGGTTCTGCTGATGCTGTAAATCCTTTAATTGTTGGTTCTTCGTTTTCTTCATATTTGAACACAACATTTTCAAATTCTATTTTACCTTTAACCTTGTTCTTATCTAATTTCTTAGTAAACTCAGATTCATCTGCCATTTCTTTTTCATCTAAGAATTCAAATACTCTTTCACTTGCTGCGGCTGTTGTTTGAATTGATGTTAAGCTTTGAGCTATTTGTGAAAGTGGCGATGTAAACATTCTTACATAGCTAATAAACGCAACTATTATACCAAAGGAAATATATCCTTTCATTGTCATTAGCGCACCCACTATACATACTGCTACGTATCCAAAGTTGCCAACAAAGTGCATTATTGGTTGCATAAGTCCAGATAAGAATTGACTCATTTTATTACATTTATATAACTTCTTATTTAACTCATCGAATGTTTCTGTTGCTTGCTTTTTACCATTATATGCTTTTACAACTAAAAGCCCTGAATATATTTCTTCTATATGACCATTTAGTTTACCTAGTTCTTCTTGACGCATTATGAAATACTTTTGAGACTTCTTAAGTATTGTACTCATAAGCACAAATCCAATTGCAGTTGTTGTTATTGCAACTAATGCTAATATCCAGTTCGTTACAAACATCATAAATAATGTTCCTACAAACATAACCGAACAATATACAAGAGTAGACAAAGATGTGTTCATAGATTGAGCTATTGTATCTACATCGTTTGTTACAATAGATAGTATGTCTCCTGTTTGGTGTTTATCAAAAAAGCTAAGTGGTAGTTTGTTTATCTTTTTAGATATTCTACTTCTTAAACTCTTTGCAAAGTAGTTAGCAACATGTGTCATTGAAATTGCTTCCAAAAATCCACAGAATGCACTTGTAAAATAAAGTGCTGCTATTGTAATAGTTATTTTTGTTACAGCTTCCATATTCATTGGAGCCATTAATCCTTTTTGGATTTCATTTGTTAAGCTCGCTAGTTTATCTGGCGCTGAAATAAATATTATAGAACTTATTATAGAAAACACTACACCTATTAGCATTAATATCTTCCATTTACCTAGTTCTTTCACAAGTCTTTTTACTGCTGACTTAAAATCTTTTGCTTTTTCGCCAGGTGCTCCTGGTGGGCCGCCTGGAGGTCCAAATCTTCTAGGAGGTCTACTTACTCTTTTTGTTTTATTATCCATTGCTTAATTCCTCCTCTGATAATTGTGAAAGTGCTATTTCTTTATACACTTCGCAGTTTTGTAATAATTCTTTATGTGTGCCTTGACCTACCATTACACCTTGATCTAGAACTATTATCTTATCTGCATTCATTATTGTACCAATTCTTTGTGCAACTATTATTGAAGTTGCATCCTTTGTATATTCTTTAAGTGCTTTTCTAAGATTACTATCTGTCTTATAGTCTAGTGCTGAGAAGCTATCATCAAAGATGTATATTTCAGGATCACGAGCTATGGCTCTTGCTATAGATATTCTTTGTTTTTGTCCACCAGAAATATTTGTTCCACCTTGTGCTAATTCTGTTTCATAACCTTCATCCATATTTTCTACGAAGTCTTTTGCTTGTGCTACTTCAATAGCCTCTTTAATCTTTTTAGGTTTCTTTTCGCCTTTACCATTATCTCCATAAGATACATTAAAGTTTACAGAACCATCAAATATTACAGCTTTTTGTGAAACATATCCTATTTTGTTGTTTAGGAACTCCTGTGAGTATTTTTTAACATCCACACCATCTACTAACACAACACCTTCTGTTGCATCATAAAATCTTGGTATTAGGTTAATTAAAGTAGACTTACCACTACCAGTTGAACCAATAAATGCTACTGTTTCTCCTTTTTCTGCTCTAAACGAAATATCTTTAAGTAGATACTCATCAGCATCTGGATATTTGAAACATACATTTTTGAATTCTACTGTTCCTCTTTCTTTAGTAGTGTTTTCTGTAAGCTCACCATCTTTTACAGTTATCTCTGTATCTAATACTTCATTTATTCTCTTAGCTGAAACTGCT
Organism: Clostridia bacterium; assembly: GCA_045659265.1. Classification (GTDB taxonomy): domain Bacteria; phylum Bacillota; class Clostridia; order TANB77; family CAG-465; genus UMGS1649. Next base: position 4,604 of record JAZOWO010000112.1, read on the forward strand.
GCTCTTGGGAACATTACAAATGTTACTGTAAGCATTAAGAAAGACATTATTACTTGAGTTGCATATGTACCAAATACAACCATGTCTCCAAATATACCTATCTTTCCAGCTACAGGAGAATTCATAATTAACATTGCACCTATAAAATATATAGATAGTGTTACACCATGCATAACCATAGTCATAACCGGATCTAAGAATGCAAATGCTTTTTGGTTAGATAGTTGAAGATTTGTTAATTTTTTATTTACATCTTCAAACTTATCTTGTTGGTATTCTTCAGCATTAAAAGCTCTAACAACTCTAATACCATTTAAGTTTTCTCTTGTTACTGAGTTAACTTTATCTATTAATTTTTGTACTATCTTAAATCTTGGAACTACTATAGCTATTAATATACCTATTGTTGTTAAAAGTATTGCAACTGCTACTGCTGTAGCTATACTCCATTCTGTACTCTTACCTAATATTTTAGATATTGCCCACGCAGCTGTAATTGGAGCTTTTACTATATGCATAAGTCCAATACCCACTAGCATTTGTACTTGACCAATATCGTTTGTTGTTCTAGTAATTAAACTACTAGTTGAAAATTCTTTTATTTCATTTATAGAAAGATTACATACTTTATTAAATAATTTCTTTCTAATTTTCATTGAAAATGTTGCTGCTAAACTAGATGTTTGGTATTTAGTAAATACCATAAACATTAAACTTCCTAATGCGCATGCAAGCATTAATGCACCATTTGTTAATATGTCTACCATCTTGCTACCCGCTGTTTGTACTAAAACAGTAACTTCAGACATATAGTCTGGCATTTTAAGATCTAAAAATACTTGACACACAACAAGCGCAATTATTAAAAACACACATATTAAATCTCTTTTATTCAAAACTTTTAATAATTTAAACATTTTTTACCCTTCCTCTTACTATTTTCAAATTATATGCTTTTAAGGTTAAAAAGTCAACGAAAACAATATGTTAAGACAATATTTCACATAATAGATATATATTTTATTGTCATATATATTTTTTCCTTGAAATACTAACCTTTTTGTAATATAATATACCTATGAATTTTAAGGAGGAAAGATTATGTTAGACATTAAATTCGTACGCGAAAATCCCGACATAGTTAGGGAAAACATTAAAAAGAAATTTCAAGATAAAAAATTACCTCTAGTTGATGAAGTAATTGAGTTGGATAAACAAGTACGTTCCTTAAAACAACAAGGCGATGAATTAAGAACTAAAAGAAATACTATTAGCCAAACTATTGGTATGCTTATGAAAGACAAAAAAGTTGAAGAAGCAGGCTTAAGAAAAGTTGAAGTTGTTAAAATTAACGAAGAACTTGTACATATCGAAGAAGAAGAGGCTAAAGTATCCGCTATATTAAAAGAAAAAATGATGGTAATACCAAACATTATAGATGACTCTGTACCTATCGGTAAAGATGACAGCGAAAATGTTGAAGTAGAAAAATATGGTGAACCAGTTGTTCCAAGTTATGAAATACCATATCATGCAGATATTTTAGGTTACTTTGCAGGATTAGATAAAGAAGCTTCTGCAAGAACAAGTGGTAATGGATTCTATTATCTTATGGGAGATATGGCTAGACTACACTCTGCTATGATTTCTTATGCAAGAGACTTTATGATAAATAAAGGATTTACATACTGCATTCCACCATTTATGATTAAATCTGATGTTGTGACTGGTGATATGAGCTTTGAAGAAATGGGTACAATGATGTATAAAATTGAAGGTGAAGATTTATACTTAATTGGTACTTCTGAACACTCTATGATTGGTAAATTCAAAAACCAAACAATAGATGAAAAGAATTTACCTCTAAACCTTACTTCTTATTCTCCATGTTTTAGAAAAGAAGTTGGAGCTCATGGTATTGAAGAAAGAGGCGTATATAGAGTACACCAATTCGAAAAACAAGAAATGGTTGTTCTATGTTTACCAGAAGAATCTATGGATTGGTACAATAAAATGTGGAGCTATACAGTAGAATTCTTTAGAAGCTTAGACATCCCTGTAAGAACTCTAGAATGCTGCAGCGGAGATTTAGCTGATCTTAAAGTTAAATCTTGTGATATTGAAGCTTGGTCACCAAGACAACAAAAATACTTTGAAGTTGGTTCTTGCTCTAACCTAACTGATGCACAAGCTAGACGTCTAGGAATTCGTGCTAGAGGTGAAAATGGAAACTACTTCTTACACACATTAAACAACACAGTACTTGCTACTCCACGTGGATTAATTGCATTTGTAGAAAACAACTACAACGAAGATGGAACTATATCTATCCCAGAAGCATTAAGACCATATATGGGCGGACAAGATAAAATTTATCCAAAGAATAAATAATAACAATAATTATACTAATATATATTAAAGGAGATTTATGGAATACTTAAAAAATGTTGAGTTTGTAAAATCTGTATTTAATAAAGGTGATTTAATACGTGATGATTTACCTATCATTGCTATGGTAGGCAAATCTAACGTTGGTAAATCTTCATTTATTAATACCCTTACAAATAATAAAAATACTGCTAAAGTTGGTCAAACACCTGGTAAAACTAAATGCTTAAACTTTTTCTTAGTAGATAAGAAATTCTATTTAGTAGACCTTCCAGGATACGGCTACTCTACTATGTCTGAAAAAGAAAAAGAAAATATTAACAAGCTAACAAACTACTTTTTAGAGAATAATAAAAATATTAGACATATATTTTCTCTAATAGACATACGCCATCTTCCATCTAAAGATGATAGAGCTATGTATGATTGGTTAGTAGCTTTAGAAAAAGATTTTACAATAATATTAAATAAAGCCGATAAACTTTCAAATGCTAAAATTGAAGCAAGTATGAAAGATATGACTAAAGCATTATTTGCTAAAGAAACTATGATTCCATTCTCTGCTGAAACTAAATTAAACTTAGATAAAGTATTAGATATAATTAAAGAAAAGATGAATTAGATATGTTAAAAGCAACGGTTTATCCGTTGCTTTTTTTCTAATCTTATTTATTTGTTATTGTCCAATAGCCTTCTGTTACTGGTGCTAATGTTGTATCTTTTTCTAACGCTACCACTGCTCTGACTCCAGTTGATATACCCGTACCATGTTCACCGCTATGCATTATATGTGCCCCGCCTATCGACACACTTGATGAAAATACAGCGTGTAGTCCATATCCAGCCATAACTGTATTAGATGGCGACACCAACACTCCGTAAGATGTTGTCGCTAACAAATATTCTCGATTTTCTACGAACAATTCGTATTCTGGAGTTCCTTCAGCAAATTCCATCATATAAACTTTGCCATATGTATTACTATGTAATACCGCCTTCTTTGTAGGATCGCTATCTGCAACAATTGGTCCAGCAACTTTATTATTTGTGCTCTTATACCATTTCCCTGTACTATCATCACGCCATACAAATTCCGTCCAGTTTTTAGTTTGTCCCATATTATCCACTTTGTATTCTTGGTCTCCTATTTTACAAACAGGTATATCAGTACCATCCCAATAAAATGTAACTTCCGCTCCGTAATCTGCTATATTTATTCCTGATTGAGCTAATACAAATTCCGATCCAACAAATGTAGTTGGATCATATTTTGTTATCCTATTCAAATCCGAACCCGAAATTGATCTCACTCTTGCAGCTTTTTTTCCATTTCCGAAAGGCAAACAAAGTTTAGCAAGTTCGTTTTCAAAGTTATCATAATACGCTTGTGCTTCAGCTAATGTGGTGATTTGAGTTTCTATTCCTTCAATTACATTTTTGTTAGAAACCAATAAAAGTTCTCCATTTTCTGCGCCTAAGACTCTCCAACCATTTTCATCTTCATAGTCTTCTACTCCCGCTTCATAATCCACATAATCGCCTACATATAATATGTCCTTACCATTTGTTACACTAGAACCATCTTGTTTCCATCCCTTATCACCTTTTAATGTAACTACTATACCTTTATTTGTCACATCAAATTCATATAAATCATTATAATCTTCAAGTTCTTTTAATACATCTTCTTTTAATGTATCTCCTCTTTTACCATCTAAATATTCCTCAGACCACACAAGAGCCGCTAAATTTTGTACTTGTTGCATATTTGTTTTATCTACTGCTTCCCCTGCTTTATTTATTACACCTGTATTGCTTAATGTTATAACAACACTTGCTGCTAATATTATCATAACTATTATTGTTATTACTAATACTATTAAAGATATACCTTTTTTGTTTTTCATACATTTCTCCTTTGTTATATACAATTATATTATTATATTTTTATTTTTTTAGCAATATATTTTCTAAAAAATGACACTCATTCATACGAATAAGTGTCATTCCTAATTTAAGTTAAGTAGACATTCAACGACCAAATCGAATGTTCTCTATTATTCTATGTGTTTCTACTTTATATACACATATAAACATAATGAGATTATTTTGTCAAATGTATATTTTAACCTCTTATTTATTATAAATTTATCGTACCCATTGAAAGCTTTTCATAACATTCCCTGCATACAGGCATGTACCCTGCTTCTCCAACAAGAATGTCTGAATCTTTTGGTCCAGAATAATATGTGTATATTGCTTCTTCACACTTACATACTTCACATACTGAAGTCATAAGCTCTATTTTATCTGCCATACACATTACTTCTCCCATTCTTCCAAAAGGTTTCCTATCTGATGTTAAGTTTAGTCCAGATATATATATTCTTTTATCTTTATTAGCTAGTCTGTTTATTGCTTCTAAATCTCCATCTAAGAATTGGAATTCATCTATTACATAAACATCTGCATCATATTGTTCGATATCTTCTATACAAGATATATTTAATGTATCTAACTCTTTTCCCGATCTTGTTACTATTTTATTATCTGCAAATCTATTATCTATCCCTGGTTTAAATACCATTATATCTTTGCCTCTAATCTTTTGTATTGTTGCTGCTTCTATAGCTCTTTTAGTTTTGCCACACTTCATAGGTCCTGTAAATACATTGATACTTCCCATATTTTTAACCTTCCATATCTTTATTTATATTATATTCTGCTATTACTTCGTAACCATCTTGTTTATTATATCTTAAGTCATATATTTTTTGTGCACATGTTGCAAATCTTAATTCTGCCGTCTTTTTATATGTTAAATTTTGCAATCTCTTAGCAATTAATTTTATTGGATTTGCATGCGTTACAATTAATATTGTTTTTTTCTCGTTTTCCGGAATAAGTATTTCGTCTAGAAATTCATTAAGTCTTTTTTCTACCTCTAAAATACTTTCTGAACGTGGGATAATATTCTCTAACTTTTTAATAGTTAAGCCCAACTTTTCCGAATACTCATTTAATGTTGCACAACGTCTTAATTCATTTTCTGGAACAAGTTTATTTTCTAAATCTAACTTTTTCTCAGTTAAAGTATTATATTCTGGAAATGCTTTTGCATCAGTTCTTTTCATTCCTTGAAACATACCATAATGACGTTCGTTAAGTCTTAAATCTCTTACTATTTTCCCTTTATAATTAAGAGCGTCTGCAAAAATCTGAGCAGTATCATATGTTCTAGATAAATATGATGTATATACTTTATCTAACTTAACTGTCCCTAGTAGCATTTGTATATCTTTAGCGGCAACAAGTGGTTCTTTTCTTCCTTTAGCTGTTAAAGGATAGTCTCTCCAACCATTTATTATTCCCTCTTTAATACCTTTGCAATCTGCATGTCTCATGAATATTAATCTCACGTTTTTTCCTCCTTATATTATAGAGTCCACAAATTCATTTGCATCAAATTCCTTTATATCGTCTATTTTCTCCCCTATACCAATATACTTGATTGGTATATTTAATTCGTTTATTATTGAAAATACTACGCCACCTTTTGCAGTTGAATCTAGTTTTGTTAGTATTATTCCATCTACACTTGTCTTATCGTAAAAAGCTTTTACTTGCTCTACAGCATTTTGTCCTGTAGTAGCATCAATTACCATTAATACTTCTGTATCAACAGCAGTAATATTTCTATCTATTGTTTTCTTTATTTTTTCTATTTCATCCATTAGATTTTTCTTGTTGTGAAGTCTTCCAGCTGTATCACAAATTAATGTATCGTATCCACCATCTGTATACTTCTTAGAAGCATCAAACACAACCGATGCAGGATCTTGTCCATCTTTTCCAGATACACAGTCTACTCCTACATTTCTTGCCCAGATTTCTAATTGTTCTATAGCACCCGCTCTAAATGTATCTCCGGCGGCAAGTAAAACTTTGTTGCCCATCTTCTTGTATAAATTAGATATTTTAGCTATTGAAGTTGTTTTACCAACACCATTAACACCAACAACTAATATTACATTTTTTCTTTTATCGAATTCTTTAACATCTTCTAATGTTAAAATATTTATCATTTTCTCTTTCAAAAGTTCCATAACATGTTCTTTTGATGTATCATCTTCTTTTTGTAAATCTTTTCTTAATTCATTACAAATTTCTGATGTAGTTTTCATTCCTACATCAGAAAGTATTAATAGTTCTTCTATTTCATCTATGATTTCATCAATATCTTCATGTGATTTAAATATGTTACTAATTCCTTTTGAAAAAGCCTCTTTAATCTTTGAAAATATCATTTTTGCTCCTTATATTATTCTGTTTATTTTGCTTTTTTAGTCTCTTCAAATTTGTATCCGCATTTAGTACAGAAGTTGACATCTACGCCATGTACAGCTTTACATTCTGGACATACTTTTTCTGTTATAACTTCTTCTACCTTTTCCACAGGTATTCTTACTTTCTTTTGCTTAGCTCCACAATGAGGACAGAATTTATTTTCTATTCCTATTGTTTCTTTACATTCTTCACAAACTCTTAAATCTTTAAGATATAGTGTTTTTACATCTATTTTATCTATATCTTTATACATTTTTTCTATTCTTTTACATTCTTTTGCAAGTTCTGGTGCTACTTTTTCACCACTTTTATATTTTTCGTATACCATTACACCGATTTCACCAAGAGTTGCTGTTATTTCATCTTCTATATCGCTTGCCTTAATTTTAAGCTTAGCTTCTTCCATAAATTTAGAAGATTTATCTGCTACTGTTTTGTATGTTTTTTCTGCTACATCTCCTGCTTTATCTAATACGTCTTTTACTTTATCCTTAAATTCCATAATTAAACCTCCAATTATACCTTGTTTATATCACAAAAATTATACAAGTTCAATGATTTTTGATACTATATTTTCAAATTTCATTCCCCTTGATGCTTTAGCTGCAACGAGTGAATCTGGCACTAAAAATCTACCTATATCTTCATAGAATATTTCCTTAGTTTTATACCAGTTAACTTTTAATTGTTGTTTTTCATCTAGGCAATTATATGCTTGTTCCATATGTTCTCCAATAACAATAATGTTAGAGATTTCTTTTTCTATAGCATACTCTATGCAAGACTTATGACCATTTAGTGTTTCATCTCCTAGTTCATACATATCTCCCATTATTATTGTCTTAACTTCTCTATTTGAAGCAGCTACAGTATCTATTAAAGATTTCATAGAAACCGGATTTGCATTATATGTATCATCTATTAAAAGAATGTTATCTCCTACTTTTTTAACATCCATTCTCATCTTAAAACCTTTGTATGATTCTACACCCTTTATTATTTCTTCCACAGACATATTATATCTTTTACCAACAGCTATACCCGTTAGTGCTGCATATACAAGATGTTTACTAAAGCCCGGTATTTTTAATTCATGTACGTTACCATCTATTAGTACTTCTGCTTTAACTACACACTCAGTATAATCTACTACTGAATCTATAGCTTTAATATCTGCATTTTCACTATATCCATACCATACTTTATTTATTGGATTAGTTACAGTAACTAACATATCATCGTCTGCATTTAATATTGCTAATCCATCTTCTGGCATATTAGCAAAAACTTCAGTCTTTGCTTTTAATATGTTTTCGCGAGTCTTAAGGTATTCTATATGTGCTACACCTATATTAGATATTACTGCTGTGTCTGGTTTTACAATCTTGCTTATACTGTCTATTTGACCTAGATGATCCATTCCCATTTCTATTACAGCAATCTCATGTGCGCTATTTAGCCCTAATACTGTAACCGGTGCTCCTATTTCACTATTTAAGTTTCCAGCGGTTTTTAACACGTTATATTTTACGCTTAAAACTGAAGCTATCATTTCCTTTGTAGTTGTTTTACCAACACTACCTGTAATAGCTACAACCGGGATATTGAATTTTGTTCTATACCAAGTAGCAAGCATCTTTAATGCTTCTAGTGTATTTTCTACAAGGATATATACAATTCCTTCTTCATAATTATCTAATTCTTTTTCTATAACTGCTGCAATAGCTCCATTTTCTTTTGCCATAGATATATAATTATGGCCGTCTGTATTTTCCCCTACAATAGCAAAAAATAGCCCATTAGTAGAAACTACTCTACTATCTGTGACTACTTCTTGTACATAGGAGTCAAGGATAGTAGTTTTACCTACTACCTTACCATTTGTTTTTGTTACTACATCTAACAATGATACGTTTTCCATTGTTCCTCCTACATTATTTAATATTTACTTATTTTATTTATTATATTTCTTTAAAGATATTTCTATTATCTTTTCACACAAATCTCCGTATTCTATTCCATCCGCTCTTGCTTCTTGTGGAAGTAAGCTTGTTGGAGTCATACCAGGTAATGTATTTGCTTCTAAGCAATAAGGTAAGTTATCTACACTAGATAGTATAAAGTCTATTCTAGCATAAACACTTAATTCTAAAGCTTTATATGCTTTTTCTGCTTCTCTTTGCATTAATGTTGTTATAAACGGATTAAGATTTGCTGGGCAAATTTCATCTGTCATACCAGCTTGATATTTATTTTTGTAATCATAGAAACCAAGTTTAGGTATTATTTCTATAATTGGAAGTGCTCTACCTTCCATTACACCTACTGAGAATTCTCTACCACGAATATATTCTTCTACTACTACTGTATCATCATATTCTCTTGCCTTTCTTACAGCAGCTCTTAATTCTTCCATATCTGTTGCTATTGAAACGCCAACACTTGAACCGCCATTAGAAGGTTTTACAACTGCTGGAACAAATAAATCCATTTTAACATCATCAAATACTTGTTCTTTAGTTATTGTTAAACCTTTTGCCATTCTAACGCCTCTTGGTATTAACATTTTACGAGTAAGGTCTTTACTCATAGCTATCATACTACCTTCATAACCAGTACCAGTGTATTTTATTCCTAATAAATCAAATGCTGCTTGAACTTTTCCGTTCTCACCATTTTCACCGTGTAATGCCATGAATACTATGTCTGATGCTTTACAAATATTTAATACATTTGGTCCAAAGAACACTTCAGGATCTTCTCTTAGAAGTTTTATTTCTTCTATATTAGCTATTTGTTCTCCAACAACCGCTTTTCTATATAATCCGTTTTCACCTAAAGTAAATACTGTATTCATATCTACATCTTTTATTCCTAAGAATACATCTAATAATATTACTTCATGTCCTTTTTCTTTTAAAGCTTTACATATTAAGCTACCAGATGTTAATGAAACGTCTCTTTCTGTACTTGTTCCACCACATAAAACTGTTATTTTCATAATTATTTACTCTCCTTTGATATATTCTACATATATCCACATCATTATATCACTATATATTTTATATTTCTACTATTTAACCAATAATTTCTAGTGTTGTACCAGTTATTATTAATCTTTTCATTCCGGCTGTTTCAAATTTAATTTCTGCAACCTTCATATCTGAATCTTCTGTAAGAGTTGTTACAATACCTACACCGAATTTCTTGTGTCTTACTTTATCTCCCTCTTTAACATCTGTACCTTTGTTATTGTCTTTAGCTACAACTTTTCCGATGTTTACATTCTTCAAAAAACTTGATGCATCAATTCCAATTTTAGAAGGAGCACGTCTTGGAGAATATCCTCCCATAGATTCACTTTCATTAATTTCATTAAATGTACTAGATAGCCAACTTTCAACTCTAGAATATTCACGATCAAGATATGTTTCTTGCTTCATTTTTGCTTTTTCTAGATTTTCTTTAGCAGCTTCATCTAAATATTCCTTTGGTACTTCTTCGGTAAATCTAGAAGGTATTGTATATGTTGTTGTACCATACATTGTTCTTTGTTTTGCATTTGTTAAGAATAATTCTTTCTTAGCTCTTGTTATACCAACATAGCAAAGTCTTCTTTCTTCTTCTATTCCATTATCTTCATCAATACTTCTTTTAGATGGGAATAATCCTTCTTCCATACCTACTAAGAATACTACTGGATACTCTAATCCCTTAGCATTATGCATAGTCATAAGAATAACCGCTTCAGCATCTTCTTCTAGATTATCTACATCTGCAACTAAAGCAATACTATCTAAGAAGTCTGTTAAAGAATTGTCTGCATTTTCTTCTTCAAATTCTTTAGCAACACCTAGTAACTCGTAAAGGTTTTCTAGTCTAGATTCATTTTCTTGGTTCTTTTCCTTCATAAGTTCTGCTTCATAACCAGTAACTTCAAGTATTCTTTTCATAAGCTCTGATGGAAGCATTGTATCTTTAACTGCATTTAAATCTAGTATTAATTCCTTAAAGTTTGAAAGTGCACCGCTACATCTAAGTTCTGCTATGTTAGCAGGTTCTGTAATATACTCAAACGCGCTAATTCCCATAGCTTCTGCTTTTTCTTTTATTCTATCTACAGAAGTATCTCCTATACCACGTTTAGGTTCATTTATTATTCTTGTGAAAGATACATTGTCTTTAAGATTATTTACAAGCTTTGTATATGCTAATAAATCTTTAATTTCTTTTCTAGCATAGAACTTAGTTCCACCAATTAATCTATATGGTGTACCCGTTTTCATAAATACATCTTCAATTACACGACTTTGTGCATTTGTTCTATATAACAAAGCAAAGTCTCCATATTTGAATTTACCAGTTCTGCACATAGAATCTATTTTATCTACTATATATTCTACTTCATCATATTCATTTTTAGCAGTATAATATTTAACCTTTTCACCTTCATCATTTTCTGTCCAAAGGTTCTTTTCTATTTTAGAAGTATTGTTGTTTATTACTGCATTTGCTACATTAAGAATTGTTTTAGTACTTCTATAGTTTTGTTCTAGCTTTACTATTTTAGCTCCGTCATATTCTTTTTCGAAATCTAGTATGTTAGATATATCTGCACCTCTAAATGCATATATACTTTGTGATTCATCACCAACAACACACACATTACCATGCATAGCTGCTAGCATACTTATTAGCATAAATTGTACATGGTTTGTATCTTGATACTCATCTACTAATATATGCTTAAACTTGTTTTGATAGTAACTTAATCTATCTGGATTTTTCTTAAACAATTCTACCGTATGATTTAAAATATCGTCAAAATCTAATGAGTTATTTAGCTTTAATGTTTTTTGATACTCATCATATATCTTAGCTATTGTTTCTTTACGATAATCTCCAGTCGCTTCTTTCATATATTTTTCTGGAGTCTTCATAAGATTCTTAGCATTACTAATTTCATTAACTAGACTAGACACAGAATAATTCTTTTCATCTATTTCAAATTTCTTAAGTAACTCTTTTAATACTTTTTGTTTATCTAGTTCATCTAGAATATTGAAGTCTCTTGTATATCCTAAAAGTTCAATTTCTCTTTTTAATATTCTTACACAAATTCCATGGAAAGTTCCAAGCCACATTTCTTTAGCTTCATCACCAACAAGACCAGTTACTCTTTCTTTCATTTCTTTTGCCGCTTTGTTTGTAAATGTAATTGCAAGTATCTCCCAAGGTTTAGCTAGTCCTTGTTCTAAAAGATACGCAATTCTATATGTTAAAACTCTAGTTTTTCCACTTCCTGCACCAGCAAGTATTAGAAGTGGTCCATCTGTATATGATGCCGCTTCTCTTTGTACAGGATTTAATCCACTTAATAGTTCACTCATTTAATTAACCTCTATTACGCCACCATAATCTACTACATCTAATCCTTCGAAATGGTGGAATTTTAACCCTTTCTTCTCTATAAACGCTTTTATTTTATTGCCATTTATTAAATTATTTATATCTCCAAATAACACAACAGTATCTCCAAATCTAGCCATAGCTCCACCAATAAAACCTTGCATATCTGAATCCTTAAATGACATTTGACTTTGCTTTATAAATATCTTGTTTGTTCTTGTTTTAAGTTTAACATCTGGTTCGTTAACATATATAACATCTAGCCCTGCATCCATTAATGATCTTGCCACACCAATATCTGATGTAATACAAGAATTTTCATCTACTGGGAATGTGCTGCATCTAGAATAACCTTGTCCAACATCAATTAGTCTATATCCACTGTTTATTAGATATGTTTTAACCACTTCATCTGTATATTTGAAGTTGTGAATTGCATTATTACCCACAATACACACATTATATGGTACATCTAAAGGATATTCTCCACCTACATGTGTTATGCCTGCTGTAGCAGATATAGGAAGTAAATCCATTTTTTCTGGAGCTGCAAATAACACTCTACCAACCTTTAAATAATATATATCTACGTGTGCAGATATTTCATCATACACATCTAAATTAAAGTTATTTTCTATTAATTCGTAGCCTAAAGATTTAATAAATTCCTTTTCTACGCTTCTCATTCTAAAGTCTATGATTGCATATTTCATAAAGTAAAATCACCTGCTAAAAGTATACCTTTAAGCAGGTGATTTGTCAATTGAAAAAGACTATCCTAAAAGCATTTCATTAACTATTTTTTGTACTGCATAATAGTCATATCCAGCAGCTGTTAATTTATCTTTTCTGGCTTTACCATTTCCCCATAATCCTCGAATTACTTCTTTTGCTAATTCGTTATTTGTTTTCTTTCTTACCTCTTCTTTTTCTTTTGTTTCGTTTAGTTTATTTGCTTCATTTATTATATAGTCCATTTTACTTAAAAGATATTTTCCTGGGCATGCAGTAGCCGTATACATACTATGCCATGTTAAATTTTTAGCTTTAACAAGTTTTCCTAAATTGTTTCTTTTAGCTATATCTGCAACAAGTAAAATTAGCTTATCTAACGCCTTATCCGACACTGGATAATCTCCGCCAACTTTACTGTTAGACACTTCTATTGTTACAGACTCTGTATTAGACTTAAAGTTACTGTTTGTATATGCTGTATCTTTCTCGTTTACATACAAGCCTACTCTACCATCACTACCTATACCATAATGACTTGAAGCATTTCTGTTTTTACCTCTAAAATAGTTACCACATTCCTCTATAGTTAAAACATCTGCCATATGATGAATAGTTATACCTTTTATTTTATTTCCATTTCTTCCGTTTGTATAGTTTGTTTTATCTGCAAGTATTGTTTTATCTATTAGTTTTGAATTACTCATATTACACCCCATATATTATATGAGTAGTCTAGTTAATTGTGCTTATACATATAAAAAGCACACGTTTATTCTAACGTGTGCTTCTTATTTAACCTTGTTTCTTTTTGCCATATTTTGCTTTTGTAGACTGACCGCCTCTTGTAGAACGTTCGGTAACATTCTTTTCTACAAGTTCTGTAACTTTCTTAGCAAGTTCAGTGTCTCGTGTGTACCGATCACATCTAAAATCCGCGAGTGCTCTGTGAACGTAAGACTTAGGAATACCAAAATGTGTAGCTGTTTTTCTAATCGTGCTATTTTCGTACACATAATATTCTGCTATCTCTTGTCTTTTTTTCCGTCCTATCCTGTACTTTGACTTAAACATTTTTTACCTCCATAAATTTATTTTGGTCTTTGGTTAAAACCATATATATTATATAATTTTTTAGGTAAAAAGTAAAGTAAAGGGCTTGTTTTTCGCTAAATTTCAACATATTTCAACAAATTTAGTATTAAAACTTCTGTTGGATCTTTTATTAACGCTTCTCTTTGTTTCTTCATATACTTTGGTATTTTCTTTTTGAACTCTGCTAGTAGTTCTTCAAAAGTATAGAATTTGAATACATCCTTTTCATCAGATAAAACGTATTCTATCATAGAAACTATAGTTCTTTGGTATGTTAAAGTATCTGCTGATTTAAGTTTAGAAGATAAGTTTGGAAGTATCTTTTCAAATAACACTTTCATTGTTTCCATATTATCCTCTACACCACTTATCTTAACTTTTTTAGTTATTAATTCTATTTGTTCATCTGTAATATTTATTAATGCATTAAATACTTTACTATCTTCTGTTGGTATAACATAGAATTTGTCCCCAATATATCCTTTAAGAACACGCATAGCATCATAATATCCCATTTCCATATCTCTACGAACAGTTTTGTTATCGCTTATGGCAATACCACTTAAAACCTTTTTACTTGGCTCTATAGTTATAATATTTAGTCCTTTTTTATTGACCCATTTAGTTACACCAATAGCATTTGTTCTTATCTCAATAAAGTCTGTATATCCTTTATCTATTAAAAGAGAAATTGGACGGTTATCATAAAAACCACCATCAATATATGTTTTTTTATCTTTTAATAAATCTCCTTGTTTGAAGAAAGGTAGATATGAACTTGCTAAAACATAAGACGCAACTTCACCTTCTGGAATATCTTCTTTGTACATATACACTGGCTTCATATCTGTTAAAGATACCGTAACCATACCATAATCTATTTTAGACTTTCTAAGTTTCTTTTCATCTATATATGTACTATATAACTTCTTTAATTTAGCAGAATCCACGCCTTTATTCGAAACATTTTCTTTAAGGAAATTCATCCAATATTTAATAGATTTCATACTAACTTTTTTATCTACTAATTTTTCTATTTCTTTTTCATCTACATCTAATCCTAATGTTGATGACCCTCTATACCACGCATCATAGAGTCTATCAAAATCTCCTTGCGCAAGTACAGCAGCGTTAAACGAACCAATCGATGTTCCTACAAATCCACCAATTTTATATCCACATTCATAAACCGCTTTCATTGCTCCTAAGTGGTACCCACCTTTAAGTCCACCACCTTCTAGTACTACTCCATACATTTTTATATCACCTAAAAAAATTATATAACAAAAGTTTTACTAAAAGCAATGTATTTTTTGTCACATAGTTAAAATTCCACCTGGTGTTTCTAATATTAATAGAACATTTTCTTCTCTACCATCTTTAGCATTAATATATATAAGCACATCATGTTCGTCTATTTTACCCTTTATCTCATAAGTTAGTACTTCCTCTTTAGATTCTTTTGGAATAACTGCAAGTCTTATACTTTTTATTTCTACATCTTTATTTATTTTACTCTTTACTTCACTTTCACTAATGGTTGGTGTTATATCTGTTCTTACTGTATGATTATATATATATCCGCTACATTCTACAGAGCAGATATCCCCATTATCCATAGCTACTTTTACTTTAATTAAATCCGGATAAAGAAGCACTCCATCTTGTACTGCCGCATAGTTTATAGTTACCATGTTGTTTGCTTCAAGGTAATATGTAGGATCAAAATTCTTAAGCCCTAATTCTTTTAGATATTCATCTCCTATTTGTTTGCATGCTTCTACATCTAATTTCTTTTCTTTAATATCTCTATCACTTAGTATTAAAAGCAGTTTGCTCTCCTGTTTAGTTATTTGTACATCTACTTCAATTTTTTCTTCTTCATCGTTATTTCTTATACATTTAACATTGAAATCTAAAAGTGGTATATTTCCGTTTATTTCTCCGTTATATTTTATATCTTTTATTTCGTATTTTTCTTTTCTACCAAGATTTATAACACACTCTTTTACTTTTTCTGCCGCCTCTTCTACAGTTATATCTTTACCTGTTAAATTCTTTGCCTTGTTACTTACTATATGTTCAGAAAAGGCTCCATCGTATATTAATCCTTCATAATCTTCTAGCACAGAAGCTATATTGTTTATTCCTTCCAAATTAAGTTCCGCTTTATCTTTAGTTAGTTCTTCTGTCGCTACTTTTTCTACCTCATCCCATTTAATTTTCCCTTCAGTAAGTCTTGTATATATGTCTGATAAAGTATTATTTAACTTATCTGCAACTTCTCCAATTTTGTCTATATTCTTATAATCCTTTTCATCTAAATTTGCTTCTTTAGCAATTAACACCTCTGAAAAAGAAATAACTTGAGTAAAAAATTTAGACACATTGTTAAGAGTGCTTTGGTTTACTGGAAGCGCAGAAAGATTATCCTTTGCTCTACTTGCCTCAGCCATTATTTTAGATAAAACCGGTAGGTTATATTCACTTGTTTTAGTTATTTTTAACTTTGTAACTAATACATCTATATTGTTTACGCTTGTTATTATCTCGTACATATTTCTGTTATTTGTATCTGTATTTTCTTGCTTTTCTCTACCATAAATATTTATACTATTCATCATAATAAGTGTAACAAGTCCAAATACAAAGAAAGCTGTTACACCAATTACTTTAGGATTTTGTTTCTTCTTAAATTCTTTTATTGCTCTTTCTATTTTACTCAACATTTTTATTCACCTACTTTGTAAACCTATGTTTTCCTATTGTCGCTACAGTCTTTCTACTAAATATCCACTTATTCGTACTAGTCTTGGGGTTATAGAAAAAGAGACAACCATTTGTTGGATCTGCGCCATTGTATGCTTCTCTTGCCGCTTTGTATACAGTAGAATCTTTAGAAATTGGTTTATCGAATTGTCCATCTTTAACACAAGAAAATTGATTCTTTTGGTATATTACTCCCGAAATAGTATTTGGAAATTCCGAACTTTTAACTCTGTTCATAACGACAGCTCCAACTGCAACTTGACCTTTGTATGGTTCACCTCTTGCTTCACCATTTATAAGACGTGCAAGCAAATCTATCATATCCCCGTTATTTGACACTGAACTTTGATCTGTTTTCTTTTTACTACTTGTTGAACTTTGATCTTTAGTAGCTGCTATAACTTCCGGGAAAAGCTTTATTTCTTTATAGTTTAACGTTATATATAACATTAAAAAAAGTGTCATTAAAATAACTATTATTACTCCAAAATTAAATATATTTTTCATAAATACCTCTCTTTAATTTTGTTAATATTTTGAGTTACAAATAAAAAAATATGCATATATTTAATATGCACATTTTAATTTAAGTTATTTTTCTTTTATTATATATTTTTCAAGTGTGTTTATTATTTCCATAAATGTTTTATCATCTGCAAATTTATGTCTATGGAATTCTCTAAATATATCTCCGGCATCATTTGCCCCTTTACCTATTATTTCTTTTACCAACTCTATTTGTTCCTTAGGCGCTGTTTCTAAACTTATTCTGCCAGTGTCTGAATACTTTTTAGCCCATAAAATACATTCTAATTTATCTATAAGATACGCAAACATAGCTTCTTTAGTCTCACGTTTTTCAAACTCGTCTACATATCTTTTTATATATTCACCGTTTTTTATTTTGCTTGTTATATTTGTTACTGCCTTACTACCAATAACTCTTTTTTCTTCTTCGGTTACACCATCAAATGGAGTTATATCTCCTATTTCTACTTCCTCCGTTTCATGATGTGCAAGCATAGTTGTTACCTTATCTATATTTAAATCTAAATCATATTCTAAATATATAGCCATAGCTAAAATTTGTGTTCCATATATATGTTCTGTAATTCTTTCTACTGGACCTGTTCTAGATATATTCCAATCTACCCATCCACTTCTTTCTGTTTCTTTTAATTTACACATTTTATAATAAAAATCTAATACATTTTCTGCTTTATTCATATTATCCCCTCGCGCTCATATTATACCATAACTATCAAGAGATTACATCTTATCCGTATAACTAATAATAAAAAAACATATATTAATACTGGTGAGTGTATATATGATTAATAAAATTAAAAGATTATGGAAAAAGTACAAAAGATTGTTATTATATATTTTAGTTCCGCTTGTAACAGGTTTTTTAGGCAATATGATTGCTGGAAATACCGAAATATATAATAAGATAAAAACACCTTCTTTTGCCCCACCAGGCTTCTTATTTCCTATAGTATGGAGTGTATTATATATTCTTATGGGTATTAGCGCATATATAATATCTAAAAAAGAAAATAACACCAAAGCAAACAAACTCTATTATGCACAGTTAGTTGTAAATAGCTTATGGCCACTACTCTTCTTTAGATTTACACTATTTGCAGTATCCACTTTATGGCTAGTTTTATTAATAGTATTGGTATCTTTTATGATATATGAATTTTATAACTTAAACAAAACTGCAGGACTTCTTAATATCCCATATCTATTATGGATTTCTTTTGCATTCATTCTAAATTACTCTATATACTTACTAAACTAAAAAGATACCCATTATGGGTATCTTTCATTTTTATATTATGTATTTATTATTTTTATTTATTTTCTTTTTTTCTAAATACTAATAACTTACTAAATAAATAATTTACTACTATTACCATGATTTGAGTTACTATTTTAGATACAACATCATTTATGTGTAATACTTTTACCATTAATGCAAATGTTCCAACATCACAAGTTATTGCAGATATTATTCTACAGCCAATAAATGATACAAACTCTTTAAAGCCAGCCTTAAATCCTTTTGTTTTACTTTCAAATACAAATATTTTATTTACTACATATGCAAATATTACTGCAACAACCCAAGCCAAACTGCTACTTGTTACTTCTTCTAAATGTATAAGTCTTGTAAACAGCATATATGCTACAAAATTAAGTACTGTTGTAAGGCCACCGCATATTAGATAATTTACTATCTCTTTATATTTTAAATAATATTTTTTTACTAGTTCATATAGTTTCTTCATATATTTACCCCTTTTACACAAACATTATATCACAAAAAGAAGCTTTTGCAAATTTGTATATATGCAAATTCATATATACAAAGAAATAAGGTTGCCCATCAGGGCAACCTTACTTTGCGAAATTATGGTTTCCAATTACTTTTACTACAGGTCTAGTGAAAATCCACTGACTTGTACTAATCCGAGGATTATAAAAGAATGTAGCACCACCAGTAGGATCAGCTCCGTTAAGAGCTTCAATTGCAGCTTGGTAACAAGTACCATAATCTGTAATTTCGGAATTCCACTTACTGCTAGAAACAGGGCTAAACTGATTCTTTTGATAGATTACATCATGAATAGTATTAGGGAAGCCGGAAGTTTTAAGTCTGTTCATAACAACAGCTCCAACTGCAACTTGACCTTCATAACATTCACCACGAGCCTCAAAATATATGAGTCTTGCGAGTAAATCTAACTCTTCTTCAGTATACCACTTTTCTTCTTTAACAGTAGTTTCAGGAACATTTTCAGGGATTTCTTCCATAGGTGCTATAGGTTTGCTGGGTGCTAATTCTTCACTTCTTAAGCTTACTGCTGTCTTTCCGTTGTTAGCAGTAGATGCAGCCGGTGCAACATTACTTGCAGAAACGGTAGTAGCAATTAATACTACAAGAAGAATAGCTAAAAGAACTAGCAAGCTACAAATTAACCGTACCATAATTTTCATCGTTTTTTCAAACATTTCATTAGTCATTGTTTTTATACCTCCAATAAAATTTTACATGGGACTAAAAAATATTGATACGTATATTATACCACAAGAAGGTATATTTTTCAAATTATGTTAACAGCAGTTGCTTATAGGTAAAATAAAACAAGTCATGCTGTTATGACTTGTTTTATTTTATATGTTTATTTATATATTATTTTAAATTAAAGAATGCATCTAAGCCAAGATATTTAGCTTTATCTCCTAATTCTTCTTCTATTCTTAGAAGTTGATTATATTTTGCAACTCTATCTGTTCTAGAAGGTGCACCTGTTTTAATTTGTCCAGCGTTAAGACCAACAACAAGATCTGCTATTGTAGTATCTTCAGTTTCACCAGAACGATGTGATACAACTGCTGTCATACCATTATCGTTTGCAAGTTTGATTGCTGCTAATGTTTCAGATATTGTTCCTATTTGGTTAACCTTAATAAGTATTGAGTTAGCTACTTTAGTTTCAATTCCTTTATTAAGTCTTGATACGTTAGTTACGAATAAATCGTCTCCAACAAGTTGGATTTTCTTTCCTAATCTATCTGTAAGCACTTTCCAACCTTCCCAGTCTTCTTCAGCAAGACCATCTTCAAGAGATATGATTGGATATTTTTCACACATTTCTTCCCAGAATGCTACCATTTCTTCTACTGTAAAGATTTCTCCTGTTTTCCAGAAGTAGTATGAACCTTCTTTACCTATTTTCTTAGCTTCTTCATACATTTCTGTTGCAGCCGCATCTATTGCTATTCTAAAGTCTTTTCCTGGAGTATATCCTGCTTTAGTTATTGCTTCAACTATGTATTCTAATGCTTCTTCATCTTTCTTTAAGTTTGGTGCAAATCCACCTTCATCACCAACCGCAGTGCTATATCCTTTAGCTTTAAGAACTGCTTTTAAGTTATGGAATACTTCTGCACACCATCTTAAAGCTTCTCTAAAGTTTGGAGCACCAACTGGCATTACCATAAATTCTTGTACGTTAACACTGTTGTCTGCGTGTTTTCCACCATTTAATATGTTCATCATTGGAACTGGAAGAGTTACTCCTTCACCATCTCCAATATATGTGTGTATGCTAACTTCTTGTGCTTCTGCAGCAGCTCTCATAACTGCCATAGATACACCAAGTATTGCATTTGCTCCTAGTTTTCCTTTATTATCTGTTCCATCTAGTTTGTTCATTAATTCATCTAGTTTTTCTTGTTCTGTAGCATCCATTCCTACAACTTCTTTAGCTATTACATCATTTACATTTGCAACTGCTTTTAGAACACCTTTACCTAGGTATCTAGATTTATCTCCATCTCTTAATTCTACAGCTTCAAATGCTCCTGTAGAAGCTCCAGAAGGTACTATTGCTCTTCCTTTAGCACCACATTCTAATTTTACTTCTACTTCTACTGTAGGGTTCCCTCTTGAATCTAATACTTCTCTTGCGTGTACCTCTTTAATTCTCATATCTCTTTCCATAATATAACTTCCTTTCTATTTTACTAATGAACGACCTGTCATTTCTTTTGGTTTTGCTAATCCCATCATATCTATTAATGTTGGTGATACATCTGTTAATGTTCCACATTCTACTTTTGTATATCTATCTGATACAACTATTATTGGCACATCAAATGTTGTATGTGAAGTAACAACTTCACCCGTAACTAAATCTACCATTTGCTCACAGTTACCATGGTCTGCAATTATTATTGCTTCTCCACCTACTGAAACTAGTTTATCTATTACTTTACCAACACATTCATCTACAGCTTCAACCGCTTTTACTGCAGCATCGAAGTCTCCAGTATGTCCAACCATATCTCCGTTTGCAAAGTTTATGATTATTACATCATGTTTCTTTCCATCTATTTCTTCTATTAACTTATCTGTAACTTCATATGCAGACATTTCTGGTTTAAGGTCATAAGTTGCAACCTTTGGCGATGGAACAAGAATTCTAGATTCTCCATTAAATTCTTTTTCTTCTCCACCATTAAAGAAGAATGTAACATGAGCATATTTTTCTGTTTCAGCTATTCTTAATTGTGTATATCCACGTTTGGCTAAAAACTCACCTAATGTTTCTTTTATTTCTTCTTTTCTAAATGCTACTTTAACAGTATCTAATGTTTCTTCATATTCTGTCATACCTACATACATAAGATTTGAAAGTTTTCCTGCTTTTCTTGTAAACCCAGTAAAGTTTGTATCTTTGAATGCGTGAGATATTTCACGAGCTCTATCTGGTCTAAAGTTTGCAAATATTACTGCATCTCCAGACTCTACTAAAGCTAAAGGCTCATCTTCTTCATCTACTATAACTACAGGCTTTATAAACTCATCAAATTCTTGACATTCATATGAATTTTCTATTGCTCTTTCTGCCGACCTAAAGTGCTTTCCTTCACCAGTAGTTAAAGCGTTGTATGCAAGCTCTACTCTATCCCAACGTTTATCTCTATCCATTACATAGTATCTACCGCAAATACTTGCTACTTTACCTACTTCTAGTTCTTTGCATTTATTTTCTAAAGCTCTCATATATTCTACACCAGATGTTGGAGGTGTATCTCTACCATCCATAAACGCATGAATATATACTGAGTCTATTCCTTCTCTTTTAGCTAGTTCAAGTAACGCATAAAAATGTTCTATGTGTGAATGAACTCCACCATCAGATAAAAGTCCAAATATATGTAACTTACTATTTTTTTCTTTAACATGGTTTACTGCATCTAAAAGCACTTTATTCTTAAAGAATTCACCTGTTCTAATCTTTTCTGATATTAGTGTTAAGTCTTGGTAAATAACTCTGCCTGCACCTATACTCATATGACCAACTTCGGAATTTCCCATTTGTCCATCTGGAAGTCCTACACTTAGGCCACTTGTTTTAAGTGACGCATTTGGATATTTAGCAAGTAACTTATCTATATTAGGTGTATTTGCCGCTTTAAATGCATTACCTCTTTCATCCTCATTTATGCCAACGCCATCTAAGACCATTAGCATATACTGTTTATCCTTCATATTTTTCTCCCTTACTATCTTGCTGCTTTTATTATATTAGTAAATGTTGGTTTCAAGCTTGCACCACCAACTAGCGCGCCATCTATATTAGGCATCTCAAATAGCTCTTTTGCGTTAGCTTCATTTACACTTCCGCCATATTGAATTCTAACATTATCTGCTACATTTAATCCGTACATTTTAGCTACATTATATCTAATGTGCGAACACATTTCTTCTGCTTGTTCTTTTGTAGCTGTTTTACCTGTACCTATAGCCCATATTGGTTCATATGCTATTATTATTTTATCTACGAATCTTATATCTATATTATCTATAGCAAGTCTTACTTGATCCTCAATTCTTCCCATATGAATGTTAGCTTCTCTTTCTTCTAATGTTTCTCCAACACATATTACTGGAGTTATTCCATTTTCTAAAAGAACTTTAGCTTTTTTGTTTACAGCTTCATCTGTTTCGTTAAAATATTGTCTTCTTTCGCTATGACCAATTATGCAATATTTAACTCCAGCTTCTTTAAGCATTTCTACGCTTATTTCACCAGTGTATGCACCTCTTGGTTCAAAGTGAACATTTTGTGCTGCTATGCCAATATATTCGTTGTCTTTTACAGCATCTATGCTTGACCATAACGCTGTATATGGCACTGCAAATCCAACTTCAACTTCGTTATCTTTAACTTCTACAGACATAAATCTTAAGAAGTTTTTTGCTTCTTCAGCTGTCATATTCATTTTCCAGTTTCCTATTACAACTTTTTTACGCATACTATTTCTCCTTACTTAACGTAATCTTTCATCTCTATATCTTTAACCCAGTCTGGTGTTAATGATTTATTTGCAAATGTAAAATACAGTTTACCTTTTGAATCTAATGACCAAGTTCCCATCCAAAATGAAGGGTAAATTATATTTAAATAATCCCAATCTGACGATTTAAACATCTTATTGACTTTATCTATCTCTAATTTAAGTTGTTCATCTGAAGTTATTGTACCATCTAAAAATTTAGCTGCTACTGCTTGTTCAATATTATTAAACACGTCTTCAAATTCTTCCATATTTCCTTCTTGTTCGTACTGAGTTTTTATACTTTGCATTTGTTCTTCTGTTAGACTGTCTGTATTTTCTGCATTAGGGATAACAGTTTTGTTATCTTCTTTATCCCCTAAAAGCATCAAAATACTCACAGCGATAATTATTATCGCCGCAAGTATTATATAAACAAATTTATTTGATGCTAATTTCTCCATTTATTTCTCCTACTATTATTTGTCATTTAGAGCAACTATACCAGGAAGTTCTTTTCCTTCCATAAATTCTAGTGATGCTCCACCACCTGTAGATACGTGTGTCATTTCATGTTCTAGACCTGCTTTAGCTACTGCTGATGCACTATCTCCTCCGCCTATTATTGTTTCAGCGTTAGACTCTGCCATAGCTTTAGCTACTGCATTTGTTCCAGTTGCAAATTTCTTAAACTCAAATACTCCAACTGGTCCATTCCATACAACTGTTCCAGCACCTTTAATTACTTCTGTAAATAGTTCTATAGACTTAGGTCCTATATCCATACCTTGGTATCCATCAGGTATATTCATTGATTCTACTACTATACTATCTGCATCTTCTGCAAATTCTACAGCTGCTACTGTATCTATTGGAAGCACAACTTTAACACCCTTAGCTTCTGCTTTAGCAAGTATTTCTTTAGCAACTTCTATCTTGTCTTCTTCAAGTATAGAGTTTCCAATATTGCCTCCTAAAGCTTTAACGAATGTATAAGTCATTCCGCCACCAATTATTATTGTGTCTACTTTTTCTAAAAGATTTAAAAGTACTGCAATTTTAGATGAAACTTTAGCTCCACCAATTATAGCAACTAATGGTCTTTTAGGATTATCTATTGCATCTCCTAAAGCTTTTAATTCTTTTTCTATTAAGAAGCCACAAACAGCTGGTAAGTGTTTAGCAACACCTTCTGTTGAAGCGTGTGCTCTATGTGCTGTTCCAAACGCGTCATTTACATATATATCTGCAAGAGATGCTAATTCTTTTGCAAACGTTTCATCATTAGCTTCTTCTTCTGCAAATCTTCTAACATTTTCTAGTAATACTACATCACCAGGTTTCATATTAGAGATAACAGCTTTAGCGTTATCTCCAATTATTTCTGGTATAAGTGTTACTGGCTTTTCTAGATATTCTGCTAAACGAACAGCTACTGGAGCTATTGAAAGTTTTTCTTTAGTCTTACCTATGTGAGAGCAAAGAATTACTTTCGCATCGTTATTTATTAAATATTTAATAGTATTTAATGATTCTCTAATTCTTTTATCGTTTGTTATTGTAGTTTTTGTTTCTAAATCTAACGGAACATTAAAATCTACTCTAACTAAAACTCTTTTATTAGATACATCAATATCTCTAACACTTTTTTTATTCATATATTTTTATCCTCTTAAATCTAACCTCTTATTTATTATCTACTTCATACATATGTGCTACTAAATCTAACACTTTGTTTGAGTAACCCCATTCGTTATCGTACCAAGCAACTAATTTTACGAATGTATCAGATAATTGTATACCTGCTTTAACATCGAATATGCTTGTGTGTGGATCATGTATAAAGTCTGAAGAAACTGTATCGTCTTCTGTGTAAGACATAATTCCTTTTAATTCACCAGCGCACGCTTCTTTAACTGCTGCTACTATTTCATCATATTTTGCAGGAGTTTTTAATCTACATGTTAAGTCTACTACAGATACGTCTAGAGTTGGAACTCTAAATGACATACCAGTAAGTTTTCCGTTAAGTTCTGGTATAACTTTACCAACAGCTTTAGCTGCTCCTGTTGATGAAGGTATAATGTTATATGTTGCAGCTCTTCCGCCTCTCCAGTCTTTGTTTGATGAACCATCAACTGTTTTTTGAGTTGCAGTTACAGAGTGAACTGTAGTCATTAATCCTTCTTCTATTCCAAATTTATCGTTTACAACTTTAGCAAGAGGTGCTAAGCAGTTTGTTGTACAAGATGCGTTAGATACAACTACCATATCTTTAGTGTATGTATCATGGTTTACACCCATAACAAACATAGGTGAGTTATCTTTTGCTGGTGCAGAGATAACTATCTTTTTAGCTCCACCTGTTAAGTGTGCTGATGCTTTTTCATAAGTTGTGAATGCACCTGAAGATTCAACAATATATTCTGCTCCTGAATCTCTCCAAGGTATTTCATTAGGATCTTTGAAATTGTATACAAGTATTTTCTTACCATCTACAACTAAAGCTCCATCTTCAACTTTAATTTCTTTGTTTAATTTTCCATGTATTGTGTCGTATTGTAACATGTACTTCATGTATTCTAGATCTATAAAAGGATCATTTACTGCTACTACATCTACATTTTCCCTTTCTAGCGATGCTCTCATTACTAATCTTCCGATTCTTCCGAATCCATTTATTCCAACTTTAATCATATAAAAACCTCCTTAAATTGGCTAACTATATTTTATATCACTAATATTTATTTTGCAATACTTGTAGGGATTTTATAACTTATTTTTTCAAGTTATTTTCAAGTGATTTTTGAGCTACAAAAAACAGGGTATATTTCATCCCTGTTTTTGTGTTTAAACACACATTAAATATACACCGTTCCATCATTCATAATTGCACACTCTGCATCTATATATACAATTTCATTTAAATATTTACTTATTTCTAGCTTTTGATAACCATATTTTTCTTTAACATCTGCATATTTTTTTACTTCTTCTTCGTTTAACAAACAATATTTATACACTGCGTTATTTGTTCTAATAAATTGATAATCTAACAATACTACTTGCTCGTTGTTTGGCACTTCACCATTTTTATATTCATCAGTAAATGAATTTATATTATACTCAGCTGTATTATCATAATCCCAATTATATATAATATTATCTTTTAGAACTTGTATATAAAAATGGCCTTCACTTATCATCATATCATATTTTATCTTTTTTAATGCTGTTATAATTTCCCCGCTTCTAAACATGATGTCATTTGGCAATTCTTTTTCTTTTGTTATCTTATCATTTATTGTGTCTACCTTTAATATTGTATAATCTCTCATTACAAACCAGTAGTCTTCACAATTTCCATCTACAATTCCCACTGCAATTTCTCCAGTAATTTTAGAACTCAACTTTAACACATGCGATTCATTAGAAAATTTCTTACCTAAATTAAATTTAATTATTGAGCCATCATTTTTTACTATAAGTTTAGTAGCTGTAATAGCATCAGATACAAGATATTTAACATTATTAAAATCATCTACATTAACTTTTACATTTTCATCAAACAAATACCCTTCTTTTTCAAATTCTTTTATTTTTTCA
>JAZOWO010000113.1:0-10430 GCA_045659265.1 Clostridia bacterium
ACAGAAGCCATAAGTCTTCCTACACCGATTCCGTAACATCCCATTATTGGAGTTTGTGCTTTTCCATTTTCGTCTAAGTATGTCATACCCATTGCAGAAGTATATTTTTTACCTAATTTAAATATGTTACCAACTTCTATACCATTAGATATCTTAAGTGTTGGTTTTCCACATTTAACACAAGTATCATTTACACTTACTTTTGCAACATCTACAAATTCTTCTACTTTTACATCTCTTTTGAAGTTTACACCTGTTAAGTGGTAATCTTTCTTGTTAGCTCCAGCTACTAAAGCTGCTTCGTTTTCTAGAGATTTATCATAAACAAATGTAGTTTTTATGTTTGATGTAAATCCTACTGGTCCAATAAATCCATAGCAAATTCCGTCATCTTCTTCTGCCTTTGGAACTAGATGTTCGTCATCTACTTTAAGAATATTTCTTAACTTAGTTTCATTAACTTCTTTATCTGCACGAATAAATACAACTACTACTTCTTCTGTATCTATTCTGTAATATACAACTGCTTTTGCAAGATTTGTAGCAGGTATATTTAAGAATTTTGTTAAGTCTTCTATTGTTTTTGTATCTGGTGTATGAACTTCTGCAAGTTCTTTCATCTCAGATGTTGCTGGAGTTGTTTCACGTGCCTTAGCAACATCCATATTAGCGCTATAGTCACAAGAATCACATGTAACTATTTTGTCTTCACCTGCGTCACATAATAACATATATTCGTGAGCACCGCTTCCACCCATCATTCCTGTATCTGATGCTACAGCAATAACTTCTGGAATACCAACACGCGCAAATATCTTGTTATACGCATCGTAGTATTTATCATAAACTTCGTTTAAAGATTCTTCAGATGTGTGGAAAGAATATGCATCTTTCATTGTGAACTCTCTTACACGAATTAGTCCACCTCTACTTCTTGCTTCATCTCTAAATTTTGTTTGTATTTGATATATTGAGAAAGGATATTTAGTATATGATGCTGCTTCGTTTAATACGCTAAATACTGCTGCTTCTTCGTGAGTCATAGATAATACCATATCTGTTCCTGTTCTATCTTTGAAACGTAAAAGTTCAGAACCTATAGCATCATAACGACCTGCACCATCCCAAAGTTTTTTAGTTGCAACAAGTGGCATTAAAACTTCTTCGGCATCTATTCTATTCATTTCTTCTCTTATTATATTTTCTATTTTAGCTGATACTCTTTTTCCAAGTGGCATTAGTGTAAATATTCCACTTGCCATTTGTTTTATATATCCGCCTTTAAGAAGCATCCCGTGACTTTTTAGGGTTGCTTCGTTAGGCCATTCTTTCTTTGTATCTCCTATTAATTTTGATTGTAACATATTTACTCCTATTTTCTATTTATATATTTGGACTAGCTTTATGATGCTCTGTGTTTTGTTCATAAGCATAAGACACCTTTAATAGTGTTTGTTCATCAAACACTTTTCCGATGAATTGTAAACCTATTGGTAGGTTCTTAGAATCAAAACCACACGGTACAGATATACCAGGAAGACCAGCTATGTTTACTGGAACTGTGAATATATCTTCTAAGTACATTTCAACTGGGTTATTAGATTTTTCACCAAATTTAAATGTTGTATTTGGAGCTGTTGGAAGAGCTATAACATCAACGTCTGCGAAAGCTTTATCAAAGTCTTGTTTAATTAATGTTCTAACTTGACCAGCACGTTTGTAATATGCATCGTAGTATCCAGAAGATAATACGTATGTTCCAAGCATTATTCTTCTCTTTACTTCATCTCCAAAACCTTCAGTTCTAGAGTTAGCATATATATCTTCAAGATTTTCAAAGTCTGCTGTTCTATAGCCATATTTAATACCATCATATCTAGCAAGGTTTGAAGATGCCTCTGCTGGAGCTATGATGTAGTATACAGGAAGTGCATACTTAGCATAATCTAAAGATATTTCTTTAACTTCTGCTCCTAATTCTTTTAATTTTTCTATAGCTTTATCGAAAGCTTCTTTAACTTCCGGATTTAATCCGTCTTTAATAAATTCTGTAGGTATACCCACTTTTAATCCTTTAACACTTCCATCTAAAGCTGCTTCATAATCTGGTACATCTATTTCTACAGATGTTGTATCCATCTTATCATGTCCTGCTATAGCATTAAGCATTATAGCTGAATCTCTAACATCTTTAGTAAATGGTCCTATTTGGTCTAGAGATGATGCGAATGCAATAAGTCCAAATCTAGATACTAAACCATAAGTTGGTTTAAGACCTACTACTGAGCAGTATGATGCTGGTTGACGAATAGATCCACCTGTATCTGAACCAAGTGATGCTATAGCCATATCTGCTGTAACACATGCAGCACTACCACCTGAAGAACCACCAGGAACTCTTTCTGTGTCCCAAGGGTTTGTTGTTTTCTTATGAGCTGAAGTTGCTGTAGAAGATCCCATAGCAAATTCGTCCATGTTTGTTTTACCAACAATTATTGCTCCTGCTTCTTCTAATTTTTTTACCACTGTTGAATCATATGGGCTAACAAAATTAGATAGCATTTTAGAAGAACAAGTAGTTAATGTATCTTTCATACACATATTATCTTTTATAGCTACTGGCACACCACCAAGTATACCGATATTCTCACCATTATCTAGTCTTGCTTGTAATTCTTCTGCTTTTTTATATGCATATTCTTTATTTAATGTAACAAAAGCTTCTACCTTTGGTTCTAAAGCTTCAATTCTAGTAAATACATCATCTAGTACTTCTTTTATTGTTACTTCTTTATTCTTAATTTTATCTCTTAATTCGTGTATAGTTAATTTCTCGTACATAGTATCCTCCTATTATTCTACAACCTTAGGTACACTTATGCAGCCTGCTTCTTTGCTTGGTGCGTTTTTAAGTATAGCTTCTCTGTTATATGAATCTTTAAGTTCATCCTGTCTAAATACATTGTATTTATCTACAGCGTGTGCAGTAGGATTTACTCCTGTTACGTCTACTTCGTTTAATTTTTCCACAAATCCTGCTATATCTCCTAAATCCTTAGCGTACTTTTCCACTTCATCCTCGCTAAGACTTAGTTTTGCAAGCTTTGCAATGTGTTTTACTTCTTCATGCGTAATTTTCATTTTATCTCCTCCATATTAATCCATAATATCTGCTATATTATATAACAAAAGACTAGAATTTGCAAACATTTGAGGCTATTTCTTTTACCATATTTTAATTATTTTTTATACTTCTAAAAGCCATATAAAAACACATCTTAAAAACGAGTAAAGCACAGGGGTTAACCTGTGCTTTTAAGATGAATTTAAGCCATATCATATACGGTATATTTAATTTCCATCTGTAACTCTTTTTCGCAGTTTTTCATTACCTCTACAACATCTTTCTTTGTTACAATTTTGTTTGCGTAAATGGTGTACTGGATTTTGTATCCTTTCTCTCTATGAAGAACAAGTCCCTCGGTACAAGATACTTCCAATAGTTTTTCATCAAGCTTTGCTTTAATGTAATCCATAAGGTCTTTTTCAAGATCTTTCTTTTTACTTACAGCAATAACTACAAAGAAAACATACGCAGCAAAGAAAAGAAGTGCAAATAGTTTAGGAACAACTCCTTCACCACCAACGCAAAGAAATGCAAGTGCAATAGTTACAATACCCATTACCAAAGAGATAGTCCGAGCGCCGGCTTCCTGCTTAATTTTTTCTACCAAATTCATAGTAGACCTCCATAATAAAATTATTTTCTATGTGACTTTCATCAACACTTTAATTATACCATTTTTATAGTATTATGTCAATTCACCGAATTACAAGCGTTGCTACAAAAGAAAAGAAGGAGTTTTAACTCCTTCTTTCTAGTTTATGCTACTTGCCGGTTTTCTAAGAAGTCTATGCTCCATCTTAACTCCGGTTTCTTCTTTGAACTTAGTCATAAACATTTCAAAATCTTGCTTATCTACATATCCGTTTATGTAGATACAATAACTTACTGCTATTTTCTTTTTTCTTTCCAAGACAAATCTTAATAATGAATTCTTGCTCTTAAAATACTCTTTTAACCTCTTGTGCAAGTAACTTTTAAGAATTCTCTCAAAAGTCTTTTTCCGTTTAATCGCAACAACTGCTAAAATAATGCTACCTAGCACAAAGAAAATCCCATAGAATATTTCTTTCCACCCACTGCACATCAGCAAGCCGCAACCAACGACAAACATTACGATAGATAAGATTAAAGATGCTTTGTAGTCTGTGTTGTTTTGCTTGATTTCGTATACTTCGTGCATAACTCCCTCCATAAATTTAATTATATCTTTATTTATTATTTGCATAGACTAAAATTATACCACCTGTGTTGTTTTATGTCAAATAAAAAGTGCATACATTATTGTATACACTTAATCATTATTTAATTTTATTACTAAAAACTTAATTGTTCTGTATAAAGTCTATCCGCTACTTTTTCTAATTCTTTTTCTGCTTTCTTATCTATTTTGAATGAATATACCTTTTTAGAATCGCTTGCTAAAATATAGTATATTGCATAAAAAGTCGCCTGACCTAGTTTTATATACCAACCACCTTTTAATTTTTCTTCATTTTCTTTAGATAATTTAGTATAACAGTTTCCACATAATACACTATTTGTATTAAACGAATAGTAGTATCCTTTATCTTCTTTTTCTATCATACTTGAATTACAATTGCTACATCTAGTTATACTTGGACTATATCCTAAAAGCGCTAACGTTTTTAACTTAAACACGCTCTTTACATAGTTATATTCTAAATCTTTCTTTGCTATTACATATAGAGTGTTTAAGAATAAAGATAATATTCCGTTTGCTTCTATATTCTCATACACTAAACTGTTTAATGTTTTACTTATATCGCAAGCTTTTTCATACTTATCTAAATCTATACGTAGATCATAAAAAGTATCGATACTTTCCGCTGAATTTATATGGTAGAAAGTACTTCCTTTGTATAATATAAATTCACTATATACAAATAATTGACATGAAGCAAGAAGGGCGCTATTTGTCTTTTTAGCACCTTTAGCCATACAAGAGATTTTGCCTAGTTCATCTGTAAGTAATGTAATTATTTTATCATTATCTTTATAGGCTATCTCTTTTATTACTACTCCCTTCACCTTCAGTAATTTCATTATTTCCCCCAACTTCTAATTCTGCTGCTTTACATATATCTTTATATCTTAAATAATCTTCAATACTACCAGTTTGTTCAAACTTTTCCCAATATTCTTCCACTTTGATCACCTAGTAATATTGTATGTAGTTTTAGTTTTGTTATACGAATTTTATTGTCATATACTAGCTTATTTTGTTCTTAAATTGTTGTAAATAACTATCGTTATCGTCCCAATCTTTTCTTACTTTAACCCAAAGTTTAAGATTAACTCTAGCATCTAACATTTTTTCTATATCTCTTCTTGCACTAGTTCCAATACGTTTAAGCATTTCACCATCTTTACCAATTATTATTCCCTTGTGAGATGATTTTTTACAAATTATATTTGCTTCTATATCATAAACGATATTATCATTTTCTGTAACTCTATCTTTCATTTTTTCAACTTGTATAGAAAGTCCATGTGGAATTTCTTCATCAAGATATTTAAGAGCTTTTTCTCTTATATATTCTTCTACAAGTTCTCTTTCAGTTACATCTGTTATTTCATCTTCTTCAAAGATATAATCTCCTTCTGGAAGTGCATTTTCAAGGCACTTAACAAGAGTTTCTAACCCATCTTTTTTATATACAGATATAGGTACTATATCTTCAAATTTACCACCAATAGAAATTATATATTTGTTGTATTCTTCTATTATTCTTAAAATGTTTTCTTTCTTAATTTTATCCACTTTATTAATAACTAGAAGTACTTTTTTATTAGTTGCAACTATTTGCTCCATTATTTGCTTGTTAGCTTCATCTAAAACTGGTTTAGCACCATCTACAAGATAAATAATAGCATCAACATTGTCTACTGCTAGTCCTACACCTTTCATCATGTACTCACCTAATTTATTCTTAGGACTATGTACACCAGGTGTATCTATAAATATTATTTGTGATGTTTCAGTTGTTCTTATACCCTTTATGTTAAATCTAGTTGTTTGTGGCTTTGGTGTTATTATTGCGACATCAAAACCTACTAAGTTATTTACCATACTAGATTTACCAGCGTTAGGTTTTCCTACAACTGCTACAAATCCTGATTTCATATTATCTCTCCTCGTCACTCATATATTCGTAAATTGATCTTTTTACTTTTAAATTCTTATTATAGAATTTTATCGCATCTTCGTTATATCCCCAAACAGTTAATTCTAAAGATGGTATATTATTTTTCTTAACAAATTCTTTCATATGATTTAACATAGCCGTTCCTATACCCAATCTTTTATACTCATCTTTAACAATAATGTATTCTATAAACAGAATATCTCTTCTTTTAGTTACTTCATCATCGCCAAGATGTTTTATTTCGGCAACACAAGTTCCAACAATGTTATTATCCTCTTTAGCAACTATCATATGATAATCACTACTCTCTATTCTTTCTCTTAGATTACTCTCCCAATTCTCATAATTAGGAATAAATATGTCTGGCCTTTTATCTAAAGTGTAGTCTGCTAAAGAT
Source organism: Clostridia bacterium (assembly GCA_045659265.1). Classification (GTDB taxonomy): domain Bacteria; phylum Bacillota; class Clostridia; order TANB77; family CAG-465; genus UMGS1649. The sequence goes on from JAZOWO010000113.1 coordinate 6,692, forward strand.
GCGACAAGCTTTGCCGCCTCTTTAACATCTTCCATTTCTAATTTTGATATAACTATATTTTTCATTAAAACGATATAACTCCTCTAAATTCATCCATTAATTCATTTAATCTTGCTTCTGTAGTAGCTTCAAATCTCATACCTACATCTGGTCCTGTTTGAGTTGCTCTAATTAACATCCAAGCATCATCAAACTCTACTCTAACGCCATCTATTTCACAAGTTTCATAACCTTTAGCTTTAGCATATTCCCTTACTTTTTCTACTAATTCATATTTACCTGTTTCAGTAGATTTAACTTTTATTTCTGGTGTTGAATGATATCTAACTACACCATCAAGAAGTTCAGAAGCTTTCTTAGTTCCATTAGAAAGTATTTCAATGTATCTTAATGCTGCATAAATACCATCATCAAAACCTGGCCATCTATCTCTAAAGAAGATGTGTCCAGATAGTTCTCCACCAAGCATAAAGTCTCCATCTCTCATTTTAGCTTTTATGTATGAATTTCCAACTCTATATCTGCATACGCTACCACCTAGTTTTTTCATTTCATCAGCTATAGCTTTTGTACATTTAACATCATGAAGTACACATTTATTATCTACTTTGTTTATAATATCTCTCCATAAAGCTATTAAGTACATATCTGGAGCTATATAGTCTCCCTTTTCATCTATAATACCAACTCTGTCGCAGTCTCCGTCAAATGCAACACCAATATCTGCTCCAAGTTCTAGAACTTTATCTCTTAACATTGTTAAGTTAGCTATAACACTAGGGTCTGCTTCGTGATTTGGGAATGTTCCATCTGATTCATCACAGATATATGTAACATCTAAATCTTTAAACATAGAAAATACTTCTTTCATTACTGTAGTAGCAGCACCATTACCACCATCTACAACAACTTTAAGTTTTCTATCTCCAAATGAAGTTCTTTCTTTTATTAAGCTTAAGTATCCCTCTTTAACATTAGCTGTTGTTAAAGTACCTTTACCTACCTTAAATTCGCCTTTTTCTATATATTCTCTGAACTCTTGTATTTTTTCACCATACGCATTTCCAGATTCATCAAAAGCAAATTTAAATCCGTTATATTCCTTAGGATTATGGCTTGCTGTTACCATCATACCAGAAGGTATTCCTAAATGTATCCATGAGTAGTAATACATTGGTGTTGTAACAAGACCAATATCTACAACATCTATACCTGTAGATAATATTCCATCTATTAATGCTTTTTGCATTGATTCAGAATGTGTTCTGTTATCTCTACCCACAATTGCTTTAGTTTTTCCAAGTTCAGATATGTATGATCCAAAGCCTTGACCAACTTTATATGCAACCTCCTCATTTAAATCATTACCGTATATTCCACGGATATCATATCCTCTAAATATGTGTTTTGCTATTTCCATTTTATCCTCCTATTTGCATAAAACAAACATTAAATAAATCCAAAATTTATTCATTTTATGCTATCTGTATATTATCACAAAAAGGTATAAATTGCAAGAAAATTAAAAACGAGCAAACAGCGTATATATTCGCCATTTGCTCAACATTTTACTTTATTATATTTTTCTTATTCTGCTTTCTTAAACATTTTACTTGGTACTCCACATAAAGGACAAGTATCTGGTGGATTATCCCCATAATGTACATGTCCACAGATTTCACATACCCATTTAGTTTTATTTTCTTCTGTTACTTCTTTAGCTTCACCTTGTGCCTTAAATTCTTCACTGTCTATAAGCTTTTCAATTTCTATAGCAACTTCTTCTGCTTTAGCTAAATCTAGTTCACCCATATCTTTTATTACCATACCTGTAATTTCGCTAAACTTTTTAAGAAGCACTCTTTCTTCCTTAAATAACGTATCTACTCTTAGTTGTCCGTTAACAAAGAATTTATTAAATGTTTTTGAAGGGTTATTTTTATATATTTCTTCTGCTACAACAGGAAATTCTTTTTCTGAGAATAATCCTTCTCCTACAAGTATTACATTCTTTGTTTTTAGTTGTTCTTTTACCCTAGATAGATATAGCTTAGTAAGTTGTGCTGTGTATGGTCCTCTAAAGTTAAATACTAAAATTATATTATCTATATTACTTAAATCTTCTGCTTCAAATGGAGTATCTATATTTATTAAATTGCAATTTAATTTATTAGATATTACTTCTGCTACTTTCTTTGCACTACCATGAAATGTTTCGTATGTTACTATTGTTCTTTCCATATATTATTCCTCCTTATTTTTATTTTCTATTACTACTTGTTCTAACTTTTTCCATAGCTTCTTTTCTTCCTTAGATTCTTCGTGTCCAGGATTAGATAGTATTGTGTCTTTTAATACATCCCTTAAATTATCTGCGCATGTTTCAAAAGAAGCAAATGTTGATGTTCCACATATTACGCTACTAACTATAGGAACCATTGCTTTTACAGATGATGCTATAAAAGACTTAGTCATTCTTTCTTCAAACCATTCTGCCGCATCTTCTGCTTCTTCTTCAATAATTCCCTCTGTTAATATTTTTTTCATAGCTCTTTTTTTAGCTCCATTATATTGTGCTTTTGCTATTACTTTTATAGCATCACTTGTACCTTCTACTTCATTCATTATACCTAAACAAATAGTAAATAGGTTTATTGTAGCTTCCTCAAAACCAGAACTTTTTTCTTCCATATCTATCTTAGGGAACCCATATAAATACAATAATTTTTGAGCTATTCTAATTAAGTACACATGATACTGAATTATATCTGCTGGCACAGTAGCAATAAGTCCAATTCCACCTTGTGTTGCTAACGTAGCAGATATTCCTGTTACAAAGTTTCTTTCTGTTTTAATAACTTCATCTGTTATTTCATCTATTTCTATCATGCTTATACATGCTTTTAATGGATTCTTTTTTATGGCTTTATTTATTGTATCTGCACCATATTTCTCTTCGAAAACCTTTCTAAAGAATTCTTCTCTATCTACATAAACTCCAGGTGTTCTTAGCGCCGCTATTATTATATCTTCAATATCTGCAGTTCCATCTTGATTTGCATCTAACGCTTCAGTTATAACTTCACCAGATTTATCTACCACCTTTTTAGTAGCATCTGTTACATTTTCTACTGTTTCTATAGCTCCTAATGCTATATGTCTTAATGCTTTATTTATTTTCTTCTTATCTATTAGCATATTCTTCTCCTAATTACTTAAATACTAACATACAATATATTGGTTTGCAATAATTATTTTTTATAAAAAACATATTATCACACTTATCTTTTCTATACAAATAGGCAAATAAAAAACTCCCACTTTCGTGGGAGAAAAGATAAACTTTTTTTGCTTGGAAATTACCAAGCCTGTGTTTTGACTGCACGTACGATTGTACCGGTCTCTTTTATCTGGATCCATACCATAATAGTAAGGTCTCCATACTGACCAGTAAGAATGGTGTAACCACCACTTTTACCAAGTACAGTTGCCGGTGTCATCTTAGAGACATCTTCAAGAGAAATTCTTTCCTCCTTAAAATGCTCATTGATTGCCTTCTTTACGAGTTTTGCAGTGCTAATGTCCAACATGTTTTTGTACCTCCAATAAAATTATTTTTTCTTGATGCTTGGACTATGTAGAAACTGGAGCAAAAATTAGTTTCAACATACATATATTATATCATATTATGTTAACTTTTTCAAGGTGCAAAAAAGATGGTATATTAACCATCTTTTTC
>JAZOWO010000114.1:0-16158 GCA_045659265.1 Clostridia bacterium
ATTTTTCTTTACTCTCTTTTTCTTTATATTTTTTAGCTTATCCGTATTTACTATTTCGCTTAAATATTCTATTCCATTTACACTAAGTATTAGCATAAACAACAATATATTTAACAAAAACCTTGATCTGGTTTCCCATATAAGTAGAAAGATAAACATCCCAAATACAGTTACCACTAGTATATTTTGTATATTATTCATTTCTTTGCTGTTTATACTTTTTATTATTGCAATTATTATATATATTAACATTCCAAAATGCATTGCCTGTGGAATATATTTATATACATCAGAATACCTACCATCTTTAATTACAAATTCATGTAATGTACTTTTATTTAACATACCTTTAGCTAATTTAACAGGCACCCAATATGTACCATCATGCCATACAAAAGTAATTTTAGAATACAAGCGCTTTAAATGTGTGGGTATCCCTTTAGAAGTTATTCTTCTTACTATTTCTTCTCTTACTTTTTCTTGTCTTGTATCATAATCCTTATATTTTAACGTAAATGCATAATCTCCAAAATTCCAATTACCATTACCCGTTAAGCCCATCATTATCCAATGTTCTACTGGCATTTTTGCTTTATTGCTAAGCTCTTTACTTACAATTTTATTAGTTATACAAATATTAAACAAAGCTATTAATATAAATACTATTGGAAGTACAACGCACAAACTTTTTAACATATCTTTTCTTTTGCCTACAGCTAATTCATATACTACAATTGCTATAAATATGAATATAGATAAAACTTTTATCTTTATTCCTAAAAATACAAGTAGGCCTAATAATACATTTAATATTATCTTAGTTGTAGTTTTTTCTTTATCTCTAATCACAAGCCATAATAGTAGTATTCCTACGCCTACAGGCAACGAAAATGTGTCTGTATAATATATAGCAGAGTATAAAAAGAGTGGACTTGTTAATACACATAACATTATATGCATTAATGCATTTTTTCTGCCAAACATTTTATTTGCTACATAATATGATAATATAACTGCAAGAGATACACACATAGCGTTAAATAACGTTATTACTGTTACATTATCTGTAATGCCTATTATATTAGATACTGTTAGCACTCCTATTTCTATCAGCGCCTGCATTGTATTATTTGGGAACGTTGCTAAATACACCGAGTCTTTTATACTTCCTTCAAGTAAATATCTTTCGGCAATATTAAATACATTACCCATATCCCACGTCGCTCTTGACTTAAAATATATTCCACTAAATATTGCAAGTATTATAAATACTCCAAAAAATAAATATTCTATATGTTTTATCTTTTCTATGCAAGGCAATACTTTTTTATATACTAATATAGTTAAAGCTAAATATATTATTATACATATTAGTAAAACTACTTGATTAAAACTAAATATTACATTACTGTTGTATACAATACCTGTACTAACTACTAATGTCAGTGCAGCTGCTAATATATATGCTATTATACTTATAAATATATTACCTATCTTCTCTTTCATATATCTATGTTTTTCTCCTCTTATTTTCTACTCAAATTATATACATTTTTTTAGATATTGTCAAAATAAAAGCTACAGGATAACCTGTAGCTTTTATTATTTTGCACACAACACAGAATAAGACTTAAATGTAGTTATATCAAATTTAGATTTATCGAATCTATCTAATTCAGAATTATGTACTATATAATTTGCTGTATAATCTATCTCTTTTGGTAAATAAAATTTGTAATTACCAAAACTTTCTGCTATATCAAATTCATAGTCTATATCATAAAACTTAACTGTATTCATATATTCTTTAGCATCGTACTTTGTATAAAACATTACTAACATATAATTACCATTTACTTTTGGTGTAACAAACGTGGTTTTATCTCCACCTTTTTCTTTTTCATATAAAACTGCATCTTCAAAAGATTCAAAATAATATGATTCTGCATCAGCGTTGAAATCTGTCACATAGTATCGTATAAAACATCCAAAAGTAATCATAAACATTACTATTACAACCTTAAGTAATTTACTACTTCTTTCACCAATCCATTCAATCGTTTTTAATATAAAGAATAATATTGGTATATATATAATATGTATTCTGTTTATATTAACACCTATCATTAAGGTAAATATTGTAGCCGCTACAAATATACACATAACTATATAGTCATAATTAAACTCTTTATTTTTACATTTAATCATTGTAATAACTATTCCTATCACAGATAGTATCATCGCAAACATATAATATATTCCATACTCATATATCGAGTTGCTCATTACATCATCTGCTTTTAACAATATAACTAAATCTAAATAATCTATTATACTTTCAAACCATACATTTATTCCGCCTCTTGAAAAATTAAATGCGGATTCTGATCTTAAAGTAGATAATTTAGGAATAGAAAAATATTTAGTTGTTATTTCCTCTAAATCTAAGAAGTTTATAATCCAAAATGTTCCTAACGGAATTGCAATTAATACAAATACTATTCCACTTATTATTACCTGTTTTAATGTTATTTTTTTCTTTATTAATAAATATACAATACTAAATAACAAGAATAACGGTACTATTATATATGCTGACGCATATGCGTATAAGGAAATCGAATACATTCCTGCAGATAATGCATATAGCCATGTACTTTTCTTATCTATTGCATATATTAATAATGTCGTTGCTATTAAGAATAATGATGGTAATGGATTTGCATCAAGTCCCCATCTAGATAACATTATATTCCATGGAGATATCGCTAATATAAACATCCCTATTAATGCATATTTTGTCTTAAACATTTTACTTAGCATAAAATATGCACAAGCTAAAGCAATAACAGAGAGTATCGCATTACCCAACCTAAACGCAAACACTGTAGGTCCTAATAACTTCATAAATATCATAGAAAAATATAGGTAAAATGGTCCATGTCCACCACCCCATGCTACCGGATATACTGGATATACATATCCATTTCTATCATATCCATTTTCTAATAAAGAATAGGCATCATATGCTATCGATGCCTCATCTTGATTAAATCCTGCTGGTAATTTATCTAATCCAATTAATCTTACACATGCCCCTAGTAATAGTATAAATATAAATATTGCCCACTTATGTTTTACTTCTTCATTATTTTTAGTATCTTTAGGTGTCTTATCTATAGCCTTATATATCACAAACACCATAAGAAGAATTGTAAAAAAATTAATTGCTATTATCATTCTTTACCTCTTTCTTTTCGTGGTATTCTTTTTCTGTATTTACATTCCAAATATTATCTCTAGCTTCTACTCCAGACTTAATATTTTTTGCAGCTTCCATACCCGTAACCATTGAGTGATCCATATTGTTATATCTATGTTGTCCATTTCTTCCTATACAATATAAATTGTTATATGTATTTAAGTATTTAATAAGTTCATCCATATTTTCATATGTATCAAAATATGCTGGATATGCCTTCTTAACTCTTTCTAGATGTGAATCTAGCACGTCCTCTTTATTTACTATTTTCATCTTAACAAGTTCATTTATAGCAAAATCTGCAAACTCTTTTTCAGGCATGTTCCAATATTCATCACCCTCGTTACAGAAATATTCAAGTCCCATCCACACTGTATCTTCAGGCTTTTCTACCATGTACGGAGACCAGTTATTAAATACTTGTATTCTACCAATTTTCACACCAGGTTCTTGTACATATATCCAACAATCTGGAACTATATTCCCTAGTGTTTTTATCTTCGTTTTATTCTTTAGATTTATTTTCTTAACTAATAATCCTAAAGTCATAAAATCTCTATATGGTAATCCTGTTGCAATTTTTAGCATGTCTTCAGGAACAACATCACCCCTCATGCCACTTACTAAATCTTTTATTGGCATTGAAGAAATAAATATATCTCCTGTTAATGTTTCTATATTACCGTTATGTTCTAAATCTACAGAAACAATTTTTCCATTAGATGTATTAATATTCTTAACAGAACATTCCATTCTAATTTTTCCGCCTTTTTCTATTACTCTTGCAGCTAGTGTTTCCCAAAGTTGTCCTGGACCATATTTAGGATACCAGAATTCTTCTATTAGAGATGTTTCTGTATTTCCTTTTTTCTTTCTATTAAATAACTTATTAAACATATCTTTTAATACTTCTTTTATAGAAAGACCTTTTACTCTTTGTGCACCCCAATCTGCAGAAATCTTAGACGGATGTCTTCCCCATAACTTCTCTGTGTATTTTTCAAAGAACATACTATATAGCTTTTTACCGAATCTATTTATATAGAAGTTTTCTAATGATGTTTCTTCTTTTTTTACTATCATAGATTTAAGATAACTAAATCCCGCAGCTATAGTTCTAAAAAGTCCCATGTTAGTAAAAGTTTTTACCTTTAGAGATATTGGATAATCAAAAAACTTTTTAAGATAGTATATTCTAGAAACTCTATTTCTAACAAGCATAACTTCGTCTGTTTTCTCTGGATTTGGTCCGCCTTTTTCTAAAGTTTTTTCTCTTCCTAATATCTTGTCATCTATAGATGGTTCGCCTTGTATAGGCATAAGTTCACTCCAAAACTTCATTACATTTTCGTCCTTAGAGAAAAATCTGTGTCCGCCTATGTCCATTCTATTTCCATTGTATTTTACTGTTTTAGAAATACCACCCACTTGAGTATTCTCTTCAAGTATTATTACTTCATATTCTTCATTATTATCTTTAAGTAGTTCATATGCAGCTGTAAGTCCAGCTGGTCCTGCACCAATTATTATTACTTTTTTCATATATAATTACCCCTTGTACTGTGTATTATATCAGCTCAGAAATAGGTTGTCAATTAAAGCGACTAGACGCTTATCTAGTCGCTTTAACCGCATTTATTTAATTGTAAATATTACTCCATTTTCTACATTTACAGCTATTATATCATAGCCAAATATATTTACTGTTTTCTTAACAATAGAAAGGCCTAAACCCGATTGACCTTTTTCACCTTTAACATATGGTAAAAATATAGTATCTAATACTTTTTCTTTTATTTTTTCTCCATCATTAAAGAATGTTATTTCACCTTTAGCTATTTTTACAGTTATATTTGTTTTTGCATAACGAATAAAATTTCCTAAAATGTTGTCTACTACAGACTCCCATAAATCTTCTGTTCCAACAAATAGCTTTTCATTATCTTTTAATTCATCATTTATGTCTAAAATATATTCTATATCTGAACGTATTAACTTATGTTTTTCTATACTTTCTATTATTACTTTAGATACATCTGTCTTGCTGTTTTTATGTTTTTCGCTATCTTTCATGTAGTCTATTTTATTTATTTGAAGAATAGTTTTTACTTGATTAGACAATATGTTTGATTCTTCTTCTATTACCTTTAACGCCTCATCTTTTTCTATAACGCCATCATTCACACCCTCTATATAACTTTGTATTACAGAAATCGGGGTCTTTAATTCATGCGATAAATTTTGGAACATCATATTCTTATATTCATCTTTTTGTTTTAACTTAAGCTTAACCTGTTCTATTGTACTATTTAGTTCATTTAGTTCATCATCAACAACAAATTCACGGCCCTCTACAACATCGTTAGTTATTATAGCTTTTGTCTTCTTTTCAAGTTTCTTTATTTTAGATAATACATATTGTGACCAAAGTACAAGAAGTATAATAGTTGTTGCGATTGTAATAAGAAGCGTCGGTAGAATAATACCTAATAACTTATCTTCTTGTTCAACTATATAGCTATCCGGCATTATTATTAAATTTTTTGAGACCTTTCTTTCTCCCCATAAATAATAGTATGTAGCGCCATTATTTTCAAATTTACCTTTAGTTTCTGAGGCTTTATTTACTATTTCTCTAGCTGTCATACCTGGTACTTTTTGAGACAAATTATCTGAAGAATACAACGCACCACTTTTCATCATTATTACAAAAGCTATGTCTTCTCCCATTTTATTAGTTCCAGGTTCAATATATTTTGCTGGTTGTTCTAAATGTTCATAAATATTCATTTCATAATATGGCTTAAGGATACTTGGAAGTATTATTCCCATAGTAACAAGGCATATTAAAAGTGCAACTAGTGTTACTAACACTAGTTGTTTTGATAATTTCATATTTTCTATTTTTTTAATTTTCATACTCATACTACGATAACCTATATCCATATCCATAAATTGTATTTATATTTAACTTAGGCATTTTTCCTCTAAGTCTACGAATTAAATCATCAACAACTCTATCGCTACCAAAATATTCTGTGCCCCAAACGTTATTTAATATTTCATCTCTTGAAAATGATTTGTTCATATTCTCAAGGAACATCATAAGCAGGTCGAATTCTAAAGCAGTTAGCTTAATTTCCTCTTTTCCTTCGCTTACAGTTCTTTTATCCTTATTGATTAAATATTCGTCATAAACCACCTTAGAAGCGTCTGTCTTATATACTCTCTTTATGATATTTGCAATTCTTAACATTAATTCTTTAGGTGAATATGGCTTTGTAATATAGTCATCGCTTCCCATTTCAAGACCAATTATTTTATCTAACTCTTGATCACGAGCTGATGTAAATATTACTGGAACAAGGGAATCTTTTTCCCTTATTCTCTTAATAATATCATATCCACTAATTTCATCACCTAACATTATATCTAAAATCCAAAGGTGTACTTTCTCATTTACATCTAACGCTTGTTTTCCATTAAAACATTGAATTACTGTATAGCCTTCTTTTTCTAAATATGTTTTTACTAAATTGTTTAGATTTTTTTCATCTTCTACTAAACAAATATTATACATTTACCTCACCTATCTTTATTCTGCTAAAGCAAGTGTTACTGTTACAGTTTTATATTCTCCATCTCTATATAACTTAACAGTTAATTTATCTCCTACTTTTTTCTTGTTTTTTATTACGTTTATTTCTGTAACTGATGCTACTTTTGTTCCATCAACTTCTACTATAACATCCCCTTGACGTATTCCAGCTTTTTCTGCAGCAGATTTAATATCCACAGTTTGAACATATACACCTGGTACTAGGTTATATCTTTTTGCATCGTATTCGTCTATTTCTACACCGCCGATACCTATGTATGGTCTAGCTATTTTTTTATTTGTTATTAATTCTTCAACTATTGGTAAAACTTCATTAATTGGAATTGAGAATCCCATTCCTTCAACGCCAGTAGCTGCTATCTTAGCTGTATTTATTCCAATTACTTTACCACTAGAAGATACAAGTGGTCCACCGCTATTACCAGAATTTATTGCAGCATCTGTTTGTAGTAGATTGTATGTAGTTCCTTCAGCTGTCATTGTTCTATTTACTGCTGAAATATACCCAACTGTTACAGAACCTGCAAATTCTTGTCCTAAAGGATTTCCTATAGCTACAGCAAGTTCACCAACTTCTACGCCATCACTATCTCCAAATTCTGCCGCTGTTAATTTACCTGATTCTACTTTTACTACAGCAATATCTGTTACTGCATCTCCACCTATAACTTTAGCTTCTAAAGTTTCTCCGTTAGCAAGTAACACTTCAACTTTAGCTTTTGTACTCTTAATTGCTTCTTCTACAACATGATAGTTAGTTATTATATATCCCTCTTTAGAATATACAATACCTGATCCTTCGCCTTCAGCTTGTGTTTCACCAAAGAATGTTTGAGCTTGGTATGTTACCTTTATTCCTACCACAGATGGTCCAACTTGTTTAGAAATTGCAACAACCGGATTTTCTACAGTTGCAAAATTATATGATGTAACTATAGAATTTGTTGTTCCATTCTCACCCTTTACATTAGTTTGTATTTTATCTATACCTTTTGCATCAAGCACAAGTGATGTTGAAATTATTCCACCAATAACACCACCAGTTAATCCTAACAATAACGCTGCTATTTGTTTACCACCATTACCCGTTCTCTTTTCTACAAAATATTTCATCTCTACCTTTGGTTTTTCTTCCTTTTCTTTTGCTTCTTTCTTTTCGCCTTCAAAAACTATTTTCATTTTATCCTCCCGTTTTTACATATATTATATAATATATTTATCACATAATTAACAAAAAGAAATGTTAAATTATGTGATTTTGTTTTCTATATTATATACCGCAAATATTAATATTACAAGAAAAAAGATAATACAAAAATGTATTATCTTATGTATTTTATTGTGTTTTTAAGTTTAATGTTGTTTCGGCTTTATTACCATTTACATCTGTAATAACTATGTTAGCATTATATGATGTTGCAGTAGTAAGTCCATCAAATGTATATGAATTACTTGTACCACTTGTTAATACAACCTTTTTCTTAAAAGAATACGCTTCAACTGGTGCTGTTGCTTGCTTTATATAATATTCTACTACTACTGGATAATCTGTTTCTTCTAATTTACTAAAAGTTAAATTTACTGTTGCAGTAGTACTTGTATATGCCATAGATGAACTAGCTATTCTTGGTGCTACAAAATCTGTAGAAACAAAAACATCATCTTCTGTAACTATAATGTTATATACAGAACTATCTATATTATTTTCTTCAATCGCGTTACTTACTGCAAGTTGTAAATCTTCTAATGTAACCAATGTTTTTGAATTAGCATTATTCCATGCGATTTTTACAATTTCTTTAACTTGTTCTAAATTATTATCTTTAGTAGTCTTTTTTGTTCTATTTATTATATCTGTATCTTCCAAAAACACTAGTGCTGTTGCTGCAAGTATTGCCATAACTAAAATTGTTATACTTAATACTATCATACTCACGCCACTTTTTTTATTCATATTTTTACCTCTTAAATTATATAAATATGTTTCATATTCATTACTTATGTGTTGCTACAGATGCTTCAACTATATTAGAATATATAACACCCTCTACTCCGTTATATATATATTTCGCATATCCTCTTACACAAACAACCGTATCTTTATTACTTCCAGTAATACCTGTAATAGCCATTACCCAATCATATCCAGTGTCGTGTTCTGTATATTTTGCAGCGCTACTTACACTAAGAGGGGCGCCCGCATTCTTGTTTTCAATATTAAATTTGTCAATCATTTCTACATCTGGTTTATACTCATCTAATCTAGTTTTAATTGCTAGTAATGAGCCAAATTCTGTATATTCCACACCGTCTATTTTATTTAATTTACTATCAATTCTAATTTTCCACTCATCAGTATCAACATTAGTTTGAACAGTTTCTATCCAACCTGATGTGATAATTGAAGAAGTGTCTACTCTTACAATACCTTCACCTACTTTTAGTTCTCCACCATTTGCAAGCATCTCCGCTTTTTGAGTTTCAGTTATTATATTGTTTGAATATAATTCTTCAACTAGTTCAAAAGAATTAGGTGTTTTCCCATTGTTTTCAAGCATTATATCTCCAAGCATTAAATCTATACTTGTTTGAAGTTGATTTTTATTTGTTAGTTGCGTCGCATGATTTGCTCTTTCTATTATTCCTGTATTACTTAGTGTTATTACTACACTAGCTGCTAGTATTATCATAACTATTATTGTTATTACTAATACTATTAATGATATTCCTTTTTTCATCTTTCGTTTCTCCTTATCTCTATCTACCTTTTATGTATGCCATAATCTTAGGTATTATTTGTTTCTTTCTAGAAAGTATTCCTTCTAGATATATTCCTTGATATATTTCTTTTAAGCCTAATGCTTCTTTTATTCTTTCTTCATTATATGAATCATACAATATATATGAACCATTTGCAATTATGTCTGTTAAGCACATAATTCCCATTGAATATCTTCTATCTTTAAGTATTTCTTCAAATGCTGCTATATACTCATCCTTCTTGTCTAGTATTTCTTCAGAGTTTAGTGTTAACACTTGAGATACTGCAACCTTCTCCTTCTCTATTGGGAATATCTTCATATCTGCTGTTATTACTTCTTCTACAGTTTTACCATCTAGTTTTGTTCCCTCTTTAAACATTCTAGTTGCATATGTGTCTATATCTAATTCTGCAATTCTTGCAAGGTCTATTGCTGCTACTCTATCTCTTTCTGTTGTTGTTGGAGATGTAAACTTAAGTGTATCTGATATAATCCCAGATAGCATTAATCCAGCCATATCCATTGGTATTTCTGTATTTGTTTCTAAATACATATTATATATTATTGTACTTGTACTACCAACATTCATATTTCTAAAGTTAATTGGTACATTTGTACTTAAATCTCCAATCTTATGATGGTCTACTATCTCTACTATTTCCGCTTCTTTAAGACCGATAGCACTTTGGTCTAATTCATTGTGGTCTACAAGAATAACTTTCTTTCTATTTATTCCTTTTATGTCTGTTACTCTTATTAATCCCAAACATTTATTTTTAGAATTTACTACCGGATAATTATTGTATCCTTGTTTACTGCTTAATTCCATAAAAGCATCTAAATAATCCGTATCTTTTATTCTTTCTATTCTTGCTCTGGTTAAAAGATTCTTAACGTATCCACTTAATCCTATCATCTTTGTTGTATGGAAAGTATCTAGATTTGTGCTAATAATGTTAACTTTATTTTTCTTAGCCATTTCTAAATGTTTAGATTTTATCTCTCTTCCACCAACTATTATTAATAACTTAACATTATTTTCTATTGCATATTCTATAACACTATGTCTATCTCCAACTATAACTATATGGTTGTTGTTTAGTTCAACAGAATTTAATATAGTTGTACTTCTAAATGCCGCTGCATAAATTTCACCATGTATTTCATCATCAAATCTTAAAACTTCTTTACCTTCTAATGTTTCAAGTAGGTTATCATATGATGTTGTAAGGTTTGTGAAATCTCCTGAAATTAATTCATGAGCTATCATCTTCATTGTAATAAGTCCTAATAATTGTTGTCGCTTATTTACAATTGGTATACCTGTTATACTTTGTTTTAATATATTTTCATAAGCCTTTTTAATACTATCTGTATCTTCTACAAAACAATCTTTATAATAATCTATATCTTCTATTCTTAACTTAACATCGTTTAAGAATTCTGGTTCTTTTATATTAAAATAGTTTAATACAAACTCTGTCTCTTTATTTAAATGATCAAGTATTACTGGTGTTGTATTATGTCCTCTTGTGTTCTTTAGATAAGATAATGCTATTGATGCCGCTACCGAATCTGTATCTGGTCTTCTATGACCAAAAACATACGTTGTGTTTCTCATTAAATTTCTCCTTCTACGTAAATTTACAAGTATATTCTACTATATTATATATTTTTTTGTCAATAAAAAGCACATACCTTGCGGTATGTACTTAATCTATTAATAATTTTCTGCTTTTAGTTCAAAATATGCTTTTGGATGATCGCATACTGGACATACTTCTGGAGCTTTTAGAGCTACGTGGATGTGTCCACAATTTCTACATTTCCAAACTTTAATATCTCCGTATTCAAATACTTTTCCTTCTTCAATATTTTGTACTAGTTTTCTATATCTTTCTTCGTGTTCTTTTTCTATTTTACCAACAGCTTCAAAAAGATAAGCAATTCTTGTGAAACCTTCTTCTCTTGCAGTTTCAGCAAATGAAGCGTACATATCTGTCCATTCATAGTTTTCACCTTCTGCAGCATCTTTTAGGTTAGTCATTGTATCTGGCACTGAACCATCATGTAATAATTTGAACCACATTTTAGCGTGTTCTTTTTCGTTTTCAGCAGTTTCAGTAAATATAGCTGCTATTTGTTCATAACCTTCTTTTTTAGCTTTTGAAGCATAGTATGTGTACTTGTTTCTTGCTTGAGACTCACCAGCAAATGCTGCCATTAAATTAGCCTCTGTTTTTGATCCTTTTAAATCCATTTTAATATCCTCCTTAATTTAAGCAATCCTTACAAATTCCAGATAGAGATAAATCTATATCCGTCACTTTATTTCCGTCGAATTCTTCCACTACTTTTAACATATTCTCTGGTAGGTCAATTATATTACTACATTTAGTACATATAAAATGAGCGTGTTTATCTTTGTTGTGATCATATCTATAATGTGTATCATCAACTTTAATCTTTCTTATTAGTTTCTCAAGAACCAATGTATTAAGATTACGATAAACAGTACCTAGAGAAATATTTGGAATTTGCTGCCTAGACATTTCATAAATCTCTTCAGCAGTTGGATGTGAACAGCTTAAATTAACTATTTCACAAACCAAATCTCTTTGTTTAGAACTTCTCAAGATTACCTCCTAAATAGTAACGATTACTATTTAACACAAATATATTTTACCACATTTTTAGAATTTAGCAAGAGTTTTTTAGAAAAAATATTATATTTTTTGTTTTGTTTTTTATTTATTTTTTGTAACGAAAAAGCGGGATAAAAATCCCGCTTCTATAAAAATTAATCTAACGCATACACATCAACTACTACTGTTTCTTTTCCGTCTTCCCTTATTGTTTCAACCCAGTAGAGTTTGAAATCATAGTTTACCACTTTTACCTGGTAAGACTTTTTAGGATTTCCTTCATAGTTTCGTTCCGTGTACGATTGAATTACTCTTCCCGACCGTGCTACTCTTTGTTTCTCGTCGTTAGTTAAGAATTTCATGCTATTCCCCTTGCGCATTAAATTTAAAGATATTGTTATATCTTTACTGCTATATTGTTCCTAATTATTATACCATATATATTATTTTTTTCAAATATTTTAATTACAAAACAAAGCGGGATTTCTCCCGCTTTATTTATGTTACTTCTTAGGCCTTTTCTTTGCTTCTCTAATCCAAGAATCAAAACGCTCTTTGTTTCTTTCAAGCTCTTTTTCATCAAGAAGAATAAGCTTTGCAAATGCATAGTATGCCACCTTGGTTATGGTATATTCGTGATTTTGAGTACGCACAACGAAGTAATATTCTCCGTTAAACTTATGTTTATCCATAAATTTATACAGAGTTACACCATCATCTTTATATACCAAAGGTCTTACAGCTATCGGCTCATGTTTCTTATACTCTGATTCAAAGTATTCTTTCTTTTCTTGCTCAATCTCTTCTCTTGCTTTAGCTATCCAAGAATCGAATGTTTCTTTGTTCTTTAGATATTCTTCAGATGTTTTTACAATCTTAGAAAGAGTAGCTCTTGTGCCGCTGTGTACAACCTTAGTAAAATAGATTCTGTTGTACCTACTAAGAAGAAGGAAATAATACGAATCCTCCAATTGATTCTTGCCCACAAGAACAAACCTTGAGTAATCTTTTCTTTCCTTATCCAAAGCAATAGTTAGTTCAGTACCTACATGCCATACACTGTAATATGTTGCAATTTCTCTTTGCCTTCTTTCCATAGCTCTTTTCTTAGCTATAGTAATCCGTTTGTTCTTATCCATAGATATCTTTCTTTTCTCCTTTTTTCTTTGCTTCATAAAGCCAGATTTCAAATTCGTCTTTGTGCTCTGTAAGCTCTTTTTCAGAAAGTGCTACTGCATGGATATATCCATCAGACCATACGAGTTTGGTAACAACAAAATCGTTCTTGGAACGTTCCAAAACGAAATAATATTTACCAGTCATCTCTTTCTTAAGAACAAGTCTTAAAAGGTCTTTCTTGCCTTTTTCACTTACCATAGCAACATACTCATTCGGATTAACAAATGTTGTATGCCTTGCATGATGTGTTTGAAGATGACTATCGTAAAAATCTCTGATGTCTCTTGCTCGTTTGTTTTTTACCTCACGAATCCAGCCATCAAAGACATTCTTATTCTTAAGATACTTGTTGCTTGTCTTGGGTACTTTGATTACGCCTGCACAGCCGCTGTATACTACCCTACCAAGGAAGATTCCACCTTGTGCATTTCCAAGCACATAGTAGTAATCTCCTTCGTACTCGTGATATGAAAGAACATACGCCCATTCGGGATTTCTTACATTGTCCTCCAGCATAAAGTATACTTTAGAGCCAATACCATAGGCATTAAAGTATGCCCGAACTCTTCCCTTTCTTTGATTTGCCATTTTCTCTTTTGTTTCGTAACTCATTTTCATGCTATCTTTCTCCTTTACAATTATGTTAGTGATTAAAATGGTTTTACGTAAACATTATAGCACTGTTAGGCTCATTTTGCAATAAAAAATACACAGAGGTTTACTCTGTGCATTTCAAATTATCCATTTTTTCTTTTATTTAATTCTTCCATTATTAGCTTGTTAACTATTCCTGGGTTTGCTTTGCCTTTAGATGCTTTCATTGTTTGTCCAACTATGAATCCAACTGCTTTGTCTTTACCGTTAATAAAGTCTTGTACAGATTGTTCATTTTCATTTATTACTGAAATTACTAAATCTCTAATTGCAGATTCATCT
Source organism: Clostridia bacterium (assembly GCA_045659265.1). GTDB lineage: Bacteria > Bacillota > Clostridia > TANB77 > CAG-465 > UMGS1649. The sequence goes on from JAZOWO010000114.1 coordinate 14,404, forward strand.
GTTATTTGAACTAAACCTTGTGCTTCAACTATCTTAGCTGGTGCATCTCCTGTTTCAAACATAGTCTCAAATACTTTCTTAGCTATTGCAGAAGATATTGTGCCTTTATCTATTAATGTAATAAGGTCTCCTAAATCTTCAGCTGTAAACTTAATGTTATCTATTTCCATTTCAGATTCGTTTAGTTTTCTCGAAACGTCACTCATCAACCAGTTAGAAACAAGTTTAGCATTTCCGCATTTAGCAACTGCTTTATCGAAAAACTCTGCCATTTTCTTAGAGTTTGTTATTTGAGTTGCATCATATTCTGGAAGTCCTAATTCTGTTATGTATCTTTCACGTCTTACGTTTGGCATTTCTGGAAGTCCAGCTTGTATACCGTTTACGTAGTCATCTGAAAGAACTATTGGAGCTAGGTCTGGTTCTGGGAAGTATCTGTAATCATGAGCATCTTCTTTAGTTCTCATTGCATAACCGATACCCTTATCGTCATCCCATCTTCTTGTTTCTTGATAAATAGTTCCACCATTTTCAAGTTCTTTTATTTGTCTGTCTATTTCAAATTCTATAGCTCTACCAATTGCTTTAAATGAGTTAAGGTTCTTAGTTTCAGTTCTTGTACCGAACTTAGTTTCACCTTTCTTTCTTACAGATAGGTTAACATCACATCTTAAAGATCCTTCTTGCATTTTACAATCACAGATTTCTAGATATTCTAGTATAGATTTTAATGTTTGCATGTATTCTATAGCTTCATCTTTAGAACGAATGTCTGGTTCAGAAACTATTTCAATTAGTGGTACACCACAACGATTTAGGTCAACTAATGTATCTCCAGTATATGGATCATGTATTAATTTACCTGCATCTTCTTCAATGTGTATTCTTGTAATACCAACTGTTTTAGGTTCACCGTTTACTTTGAAGTCTACGTGTCCTTCATAGCATAATGGTAAATCATATTGTGATGTTTGATATGCTTTTGGAAGGTCTGGATAGAAGTAATTCTTTCTATCTTGTTTAGAAAATCTTGCTATTTTACAATTTGTTGCAAGTCCCATCTTTACAGCATATTCTACAACTTTTTCATTAAGTACAGGAAGTACTCCTGGCATACCTGTACATATTGGACAGCAGTGAGTATTTGGATCAGAACCAAACTCTGTTGAACAAGAACAGTATATTTTTGTTTTTGTTGCAAGTTCTGCGTGTACTTCAAGTCCTATTATAACTTCATAATCTTCTCTCATTTATACTTCCCATCCCTTCATTTTGTTTTCTACATATTCATATATTTTATCCATATCTACTAAAGTAGCTTCTTCGTCACCTAGACATTTAACTTCATATTTGTTGTTTTCTAAGTTTCTTCCGCTTACTACAACTCTTATTGGTGCTCCTATAAGGTCAGAATCTGCAAATTTAACACCTGCGCTCTTTGCTCTATCATCTAATAGTACTTCGTATCCTAAACCTTCTAATTTAGCGTATAACTCGTCTGTTATAGCTTTAACTTGTTCGTTCTTAGTGTAGTCTAATGGACAAATGTGAATGTTAAATGGAGCAATTGATGCTGGCCAATTAACCTTTCTTTCGTCTGCTTTAGCTTCAAGTACAGAAGCCATAAGTCTTCCTACACCGATTCCGTAACATCCCATTATTGGAGTTTGTGCTTTTCCATTTTCGTCTAAGTATGTCATACCCATTGCAGAAGTATATTTTTTACCTAATTTAAATATGTTACCAACTTCTATA
>JAZOWO010000115.1:0-3554 GCA_045659265.1 Clostridia bacterium
TATATTTATTTATACTAAAAGAATACCTTAAAATAGTTGCAAAATAAGGGATTCTAATATATAATATGGTGAGTAAAATTATAACTTACAGTATAATTAAAACAATATAAAAATAAAATGAAAAGGGAGGAAAATATTATGCTAAAATTATACAATACATTAACAAGAAACAAAGATGAGTTTATACCATTAGACAAAGAAACGGTTAAGATGTATTCATGTGGACCTACAGTATATAGCGAAGCTCACGTTGGTAACATGAGAGCATATATATTTATGGACACTCTAAGAAAAACTTTAAAATATAACGGATATAAATTAAATCACGTAATGAATATAACAGATGTTGGACATATGACATCTGATGCTGACGAAGGCGAAGATAAAATGGAAAAAGCAGCAAGAGAGACTAAAAGAAATCCATTAGATATCGCGAAAGAATATACAGATAAGTTTTTAAGAGATATAGAAAAACTAAATATTGAAAGACCAGAACATATAACACCTGCTACAGAACATATTAGAGAAATGGAAGCATATGTTAAAAGAATACAAGATAATGGATATGCTTATGAAACATCAAAAGGTGTATATTTTGATACATCTAAACTTCCATCTTACGGTGAACTTTCTAGAGTAAATCTAGAAAAACAAATGGCTGGAGCAAGAATAGAAGTGGATGAAGAAAAAAGGAACCCATTAGATTTTGCTTTATGGATTAAAGCACCAGAAAATCACATTATGAAATGGGATAGTATTTGGGGAATCTGCTATCCAGGTTGGCATATTGAATGCTGCGCTATGAGTAACAAATACCTTGGCGAGAAATTCGATATCCATACTGGTGGAGTAGATCATATTCCAATTCACCACGAAAATGAAATAGCTGAGGCTAAAGGTGCTACAGGAGTAAACCCAGCTAACTACTGGATACACAATGAGTTTTTACTTATGGATGGCGGAAAGATGTCTAAGAGTCTTGGTAACTGCTATACAGTAACTACTATTGAGGAAAGAGGTTATGAGCCACTTTCATATAGATATCTAAACTTTACTTCACATTATAGAAATAAATTAAACTATACTTGGGAAGGAATAGATGCAGCTCAAACATCACTTAACAGACTTCGTGAAAATTATAAAGAACATGCAAACGGAACTGGTATAGTAGATGCAAGCGAAATAGCAAGACTAGAGCAAGCTTTCTTAGAAGCAATAAATGATGATATGAATATGCCAGCTGCTTTAGCTGTAGTATGGGAAATAGCTAAGAATAGCAATCGTTCAAAAGATTATGCTAAGCTACTTAATAAATTCGATACAGTATTATCTTTAGGAATGGATAGAGAACCTTTCAAAAAAGAAGAAAAAGTAGAAATAGATGAAAATATATCTGCATTACTTGAAAGAAGAAAAGAAGCAAGACTTAATAAAGATTTCAAAACTTCTGATGAGATAAGAGATGAATTATTAGCATTAGGCTATAAAGTAATAGACACAAAAGAAGGACAAAAGATAGAAAAAATATAAGGAGGACAACATGCCTATATTAGATAGAACTAATAAGGATGAAGTAGAAAAGTACAATCACTTTGTTAGAAATAGGGAACATACAAGCGCACTTCAAGATTTAAATTGGGGTAAGGTTAAAGAAGGTGAGTGGGATGAGGAAGCCGTTTATTTAGAACAAAACGGCAACATCACTGCCGCTATGATGATACTTATACGTAAATTTGCAAAAGGTATAAGTATTATGTACGCACCTCGTGGCCCTGTTTGCGATATTGAAGATGTAGCTACTGTAAAGAAGTTAGTTGAAGAAGCTAAACCTTTAGCAAAGAAATATAATGCATTTGTACTTAAAATGGATCCAGAAGCAGTATATAGTGAAAAGTTAGAAGGTATGTATAAGAAATCTGGATTTAAGGTAAGAAATAAAGATAAACATAAGCATGAGTTTATACAACCAATATATAATATGATAATCCGTATGGGTACTAAAACAGAAGAAGAAATATTTAAAGGATACAGTGAAAAGACTAGATATAACATACGTGTTGCAGAGAAAAAAGGTGTAACAGTAAGATGGTCTAGAGATCCTAAAGATATTGAGGTGTTCCATGAATTGTCTGAGATAACTGCAACTAGAGATAAAATATCTTTAAGAAGTAAAGAATATTATATGAGAATGCTTGAAGCTTATGACGAAGACCACTTAAGAATATATGTAGCAGAGCACGAAGGACAACCTTTATCTGCAGCTATAGCACTAAATTATGGTGGTAAGTTATTCTACATTTATGGTGCAAGTTCAAACGAAAAACGTAATTTAATGCCAAACTATCTAATGCAACAAACTATGATTAGATGGGCACTAGAAACAGGTTGTACAGAATACGACTTCGGTGGCGTTTTTGAGATGGACAAGGCTAATGGACTATTTAGATTTAAAGAAGGTTTTTGTCACCAAGAAGGTGTTACAAGATTTGTTGGTGAAATAGATCACGTATATAAAAAGAGCATATATTTTGCTTTTGTAAATCTTTTACCAATATACAAGAAATTTAGAGGATTATTAAAGAAAATCAGTAAAAAAGAAAAATAACAAACAATAAAAATATAAAGGAGGTAAATACATATGGTACATCAAATGAGGCTACAAGATTCACCTTTTAACAGCATTAAAGCTGGGACAAAGGATATAGAAATGAGACTTTATGATGAAAAAAGAAGAAGTATAAAGCCAGGAGATATAATTGAGTTTACTAATATAGTAACTGATGAAAAAGTAACAGCAGAAGTTTATGCATTACATATTTTTGAATCATTTAAAGATATGTATTTAGCTTTTAACAAGGAAAGACTTGGGTATAAGGAAAGCGAAATAGCTCATCCACAAGACATGGCAAAGTTTTATCCTGAAGAAGAAATTAAAGAATTTAATGTAGTAGGAATTGAAATAAGACTAATTAAGCAATAATAAACAAATGTAAGATAAGAGGAAGATAAATGGTACTAATAGGGAAGGTTTCACAAATTATATATAAAAACGAAAGCAATGGATATACTGTCTTTTTGATGAAATCAGAAGGAGAGTATGTTACTGCTGTCGGTGAAACTGGAGCTATTGAACCGGGAGATGAGTATGAATTAGATGGTGAGTTTACTTATCATAAATCTTATGGAGAACAATTTGCTTTTAAATCAATTACTAAAGTTTTACCAAGTGATGCTACAGCATTAATAGAATATATTGCTAAAAGCGGTATTAAAGGAATTGGTAAGAAAACTGCAGAAAAAATAATAAAAATATATGGCGATGATGCTTTAGAAGTTATTAGATATAAACCAGACTTGTTAATGGATATTAAAGGATTTAATGATGAAAAAGCATATGCCTTAAGCGAATATATAAACGACGAATGGGAAAGATTTAATCTTACTTCATTCTTAAGTAAACATGGTATTGGTATTAATATGGCTATGAAAATATATGATGCTTTGGGAATTAATGCCGTAAATATAATTAAAGAAAATCCGTATGCTTTAATGGA
>JAZOWO010000116.1:0-16139 GCA_045659265.1 Clostridia bacterium
AAGGTAAATATATGTGGACTAGAACAAAAATAGACTGGATTAATCCTACGGCAACTACTTATACCGTTCCTATTTGTGATACAAGTTGGGAAATGATGGACGAATTAGCGAAAGAAATAAATATAAAAGTAGATGAAACAAATGAAACTTTAGCAGAAACAGTAACAACATTAGATTCTATAACTTCGAGAGTTTCATCCGTTGAAAATAAAACTACGACTATAACGCAAAAGGTTGATAATATGCGAATAGGAGGAAGAAACTTAGTAATGAATTCCGCACTTCTTTATGGAACAACTAAGTGGTCACTTCATTCAGGGGTTACTTTAGATACATCAAAAACTTTTGAAGGACATCCGACTATCAAAATAACATCTAGTGGAGAAACGTCAGATAGATGGAGAGGGGCTACAAATGGTCATATGCCTTCTTCCGCAGGTACAGAACCTTTTTTTGAAAAAGGTGAAGTCATTACTTTAAGCGGTTGGTATTATGTAGAAGATAAATCAACTGTCGATGCAACATTCGCAATAGAAATTAAAGGTAAAGTGGCAGGAACTACATCGGACGATTCTATTATAAGGACACTTGTAAGTTATTCTACAGTAGTCGAAGGCGTATGGACTAGATTATCTGTTACGGCAACCTTAAATAATGCTTATCAAGATTGTTATTTATATGCATGGGTTCAGAGAAATGGTATTGTTTGGTTTACAGATTTTAAATTAGAAAAAGGAAATCAATTAACAGATTGGACACCAGCGCCCGAAGATGCAGACAGTGCAATTGGTAATTTAACAACAGAAATAGAAGAAGTAACGGAGCAAATGTCTGAACTTGCTATTAAAACCGATTCTATAACTTCAAGAGTTTCATCTGTTGAAACTACAACAACAAATGTATCTAATACTCTTAATAATATGCAAATAGGCGGAAGAAACTTTGTATTAAATTCCGCATTTCTTAACGGAACGTCTAAGTGGTCATTTGGTACAAATTGTACCTTAGATACAACGAGAACTCTAGGAGGACATCCTTCTTGTAAATCCTCTCAAAGTGGACTAACATCAAACCAATGGAGAGGCTGCATGAACTATTATGTGCCAGAAGCCGCAGCCTTGGAATCGAAATTCGGAAAAGGCGAGACAATTACTATAAGTTGCTGGTATTATGTAGAAGATAAATCAACATTCGATGCGAGATTATCATTGGAAATGAAAGGTAAGGTAGAAGGGACTACAAATGAAGCAACAATAATCTCTTGTACCGTAGGTACATCCTCTATGGTTCAAGGTGCATGGACTAAGATATCGGGAACGGCAACCCTTAGTAAGAACTGGGAAGATTGTTGTATTAGGGCATGGGTAGAAAAAAATGGTACCGCTTGGTTTACAGATTTTAAATTAGAAAAAGGAAATAAAGTGACAGATTGGTCTCCTGCACCAGAAGATGCAGAACTATTGATTTCAGAAGTAGAAGAAAGAGTATCTACAGCAGAGCAAAAAATAACAAGTAGCGCCATAGTTTCTACTGTAACATCCTCTACAACTTATAAAGATTTAGCGAATAAAGTTAGTACAAATACAACTAATATATCTACAATCTCACAAAAAGCAAATTCAATAGAAATATCTGTAGGGAAAAAAGCAGATAAGGGTAGCATTATAAGTACAATAAATGCTTCATCTGAAAGTATAACAATAAGTACAAATAAATTAAATCTTACAGGATATGCGACGTTTACTTCTCTATCTACAGCAGGAGCAACTACTATAAATGGTTCCAACATTAAGACTGGTACTATAGATGCTAGTAAGGCTACGATTACCAATATCAACGCAAGTAACATAACAACGGGGACTTTATCTGCCAATAGGATTAGCGGTGGTACGATAGATGCTAGTAAGATAAGTGTAACCAATTTAAATGCAAGCAATATAACAAGTGGGTCTTTATCTGCAAATAGAATAAGTGGTGGAACAATAGATGCTAGTAAGATAAGTGTAACCAATTTAAATGCAAGTAATATAACGAGTGGAACTATAAGTGGAAACAGAATTAGAGGAGGAGTTATAGAAGGTACAACTCTAAAAACTGTAGAACCTTCGACATCTGGTGGGGTTTGGATTAAGCAAAATGGTATGCAAATAGGTACTACATCTGTTCACTATTCTTCTCAATTTAAAATTGAATCCCAAGGAAACATGTCTATTTCTACTGGTAGTGGAAGTATTTATATGATGCCAGCTTCGGATGTTTCTATAACAGGAGGATTAAAGGTATCATCAACTCTTACTGTTAGTGGTAGTGGATATATTTATGGTAATGCTTTATATTTAGGAAGCAATAGTAATACGGCGGTAATGAACAGTGTAACATCTTGGACTAGCAACGGAAACCAAACAGGTGGCTGTTTAAGAACAAATGGAGGTTTTATACTTCAAAATAATAGTGGTATAGTTTATCTTATCAATAGAAGTGGTAACTATGTTCAACAATACTGTAGCAACGTATATCTAGGCGCATTCGGTGGCTTTTTAAAGGCTCTTGATGATGATGATGAAGAAGTTGAAAAGGTTTCGGCTACAGAATTACTAAATAGATTACAGGTAGTGTCTTCGGATGAAGGATATAGAACGATTTATAATCCTGTGTCAACGCTAAGTGATGAAGATGATAAGGTGGAAGAACAAATGAAAAAACTAATTACCGCTGAATATAATGAAGTAGAAGAAGATACTTGCTATGTTTTAGACGTATCATCTAACTTATCTTTATTGACAAAAGCTTTCCAAGAACAACAAATTAATTTCGATAAAGTGTTTAATCAAGTCATAAATGAGTAACAAATAAATAATTAATTGCATATAATATAGTGTAGGGTATTACCCTACACTATATTTTTTTTAGGAGTGATAATATGAAAGTTTTAATAGTGGGAGCAGGGGTGGCTTCTATTTTTACAGCAATAGAATTATTGGACAATGGTTTTAAAGGTGATGATATAACTATCATTGAAAAGGGTAGATTTATAGAAAAAAGAAAATGTTTTGTAAATCAAAATACTTGTTGTAAAAATTGTAAAGTCTGTTCGATTACACATGGATTAGCGGGAGCAGGAGCATTCTCTGACAGTAAATTAAACTTCGATGAATATTCATTGGTAGGTGGAGACTTAGGAGAATTCTATTCACCAGATGAATTGAGAGGTTATATGGATAAAATAAAAGATATATATAATAGATTCGGAATGAAAGATATGAATATCAGACAGGCAGAAAGAACGTCAGAAACAATTGAATTAATAAATCAAATGGATAATATTTCTAATTTAAGATTCCATGATTGCGAAACCTTACATCTTGGAACAGATAACTCAAGAATAGTATATAAAAATATGCAGGGTTATTTAATGAATGAAGGAGTTGGAATATATACTCTAACAGAATTCTTAGATTTAATCGAAGAGAATAATAAGATAATAGGCGTAAGAACAAATAAAGGTAATTTTTATGGAGATAAAATAGTTTTTGCGGTGGGTAGAAGTGGTAATGAACACCTAAATAAAGTCTTCAATAGATATAATATAGAAACTACACCTAGTAAAATTGATATAGGAGTAAGAGTTGAGACTACGAACGAAGTAATGGATAAATTAAATCGTAACTTCTATGAAGCTAAGATTTATTTAAATGATAGATTATATAATGATAAATGCCGTATGTTCTGTACTAATCCAATGGGTGTTGTAGCACATGAAAAATGGAATACATCAATGGGAGATATATCCACAGTCAATGGTCATGCCTATAATAATAAGGCCTTAAAAACTGATAATACTAACTTCGCTTTATTGGTTACAAAAGAATTTAACGGCTTAATAGAAAATCCTTTAGAAGATTATGTTTATCCTATGATTAGGATGGCAAATAGTTTGGCAGGAGGCAAGGATAAAGTTTTAGTTCAATCCCTAGAAGACTTAAGACTTCATAGAAGAAGCACTTTTGAAACACTATATGGATGTAATCTTAAGCCTACTTTAAGCGCTACAAGCGGCGATATAAGCCTTGTATTACCTTATAGAATACTAACTACGATTCTTGATTCAATTGAAATATTAGATAATGTTGCACATGGATTAAATGACGGAAAGAATACATTGCTTTACGCCCCAGAATGCAAGTTTCATAGCAATAGAATCTTAATAGATAAGTATGGTAAGACATCATGTGATAATATATATTCGCTTGGTGATGGTAGCGGATACACAAGAGGAATAGTTCAAGCAGGAATTCATGGTATAGTATGCGCAGACCATATAATAAAAAAAGACTAGGGCAATCCTAGTCTTTTTATTTATTATAATATTACATATAAAAAAGAAGGAAGAATAATTTCTTCCTTCTTAAAACTTATTATTTTAAAAACTTATTATATTTTTTATGTTCATATACTTTATAAGCTAAAAATAACATACACCATAAAATACCAAATGAAAATGAACCTATTCCATATAACATAGGATTTATATTTAATTGTTTATTAGCTTTTGCCACTTCATTAGCTATTATATATCCTATAACTCCCCATATTACACAATATATTAAATAAACCATATTTACTACCTCCTAATTATTTTATATTATTAATGGATATTTTTTTATATTCCACTACTTCCAAATCCTTTGTTCCCTCTATTCGTATCATCTAATGATTCTACTTCTATTAAATCAACAGATATTACAGGTGATACAACCAGTTGTGCAAGTTTAGTTCCTCTCGGAACTAATACATCATAATTCTCTTGATTATAAGTTATTATTCCTATACTTCCTCTATAATTAGAATCAACTGTACCAAATTGAACTCTTAAATAAGGTTGACATAGTTTCATTGTAGAACAGTCTGTACAACCTTTTACACCATTTAAAGAAATTCCACTTCTAGGTCTAACAGATGCTTCATAACCCATTGGTAATTGTATAGCTATATTTGTAGGAATAACCATCGTCTCATTTGCTCTAATTATTATATCTTCAACTGTGAATAAATCTAATCCCGCGTCCCCTCTTCTTCCATAACAAGGAACTATTGCATCTTCACTTAATTTAACAAATTTAACATCTAACATATAATCACCTCATATTTTTTTTGTATGGGAAAAGGGAAATTTATTTCCCTTTTTCTAATTGCTCTTTTAATTGTTGGATTTCTTCATCCTTCATTATCAAACAAGCACTTAATTCTATCAGTTGTCTGTTTAATTCATTTATTTTTTGTAATGCTATTTCATAAGCTATTTTTGCATCTATTTCCATATCTATTCACCACTTCTTTCTTGTATTTTAAATAATAATTCATGAAAATCATTAACTATTTTTCCTAAATGTTCTAAATCTTCCGCTGTGAATGCATCTGGATTCATTAAAAGTTCTATTTTTAATTTACCATCTTTTACAGATATAACTCCTACTTCTATTTCTTCTTCTCCTTTTTCCATTCTATCTAATTCTTTTTCTAATCCTTCTAATTCCATTTGTAAGTTTCTTATTTTTTTGTTAAAATTATTCATAATATACCACTCCTTAGTCTCTTAATATTGACCCGCTTGGGGTAACGTAACCATCTAAACACATTTCTTTTATAAAATCATCCCTGCAATCCTCGCAACAGAAGAAATATATTTCATTATTAGGCATTTCTAATATATATATTGGTATTTCCTCTGTAGGATGATGTATGTCGCTGCCACATTCATCGCAAAAATGAATTAAATGTAACACTTTATCACCTCCTATACTATATTATATGCAATTAATTATTTATTTGTTCTCATATTTTTCATTTAATTTATATTTTTTTAACCAGGCAAATGATATACATAAACTATCATATATATCCGAAGTCTTTTCTATCCCTTTAGACTTTATAGCCTTATTACTATATTCTCCTAAGTCTAATATTTCTTTTCTTATATATTCAGCTACATCTTCTTTTGTGGATTTTCCACTTCCTAATAATATTTTTCTTGATGCGGATGGTGTCATTAAATCTAAAGTTTTCTCTTCCTCGATTGTAATATAGGCTACCGAACCTAGCAACCTCGCCAACGTAATACCCGTTCTAGCATTGCCACCAAAAAAGGAATTCTCACAGATTACATAATCAACACCATATTCTCTAATTAAACTTTTGCATTTGTTAGCTATTATAAATATACGTTCGTATTCATTATTCTTTTTAGCATCAGTGCATATTGTTCCATATGTTATAATTTTTCCTTCACCGTCGATTATATTATATCCTGTGCTACTCAAACTTAAATCTAATCCTATGATAATCATTCGAAATCCTCCTATTTTACAAATCCCTCTAAAATAATTTCTTTTATCGTATTAACAACTCTTTCTATATTGTCATTTTCTATTTCAAGAATATATGTTTCATCTAACGTTTCCGCTAAACATTTGAATTCTTTTCTATATTCTTCTTGCTGTGCTAAACTATTTTCTACACTAAATGCTTGATAAGCAAATTTATCTCTCTTTAATCTAATCTCCAAATCATTTGCATTAGTAGTTAATAATATAAAATATATGTCATAGAATCTATTTAAATAATCTATTTCTTTAGTTAGAATCAATCTATACTTTTCAAAATCATATGGCTTATATCCTAGATTACAATAGATGCGTTCTGATAGAAAACTTCTACAGCACACATAATTCATACCTAGATACTTAGTGTTTTCAAACATTTCCAATATATGCCTATGATATTGAAACATCTTTTCTTCCGCTTCTTTTGACTTGTCACCTATTGCAGATAAATCTAATAATGTTGTATATTTTAATTTCTCTCTCAACTCCCTGCAAATAGTAGACTTCCCACTCCCTTGACTTCCTTCTACGAAGATTAATTTAGGTTTCATAATTTACCTCCTTTATAAAATATAGGGTATAAGTTTTACCCTATACCCTATTATATGATATTAATTATTCATTTGTTACATCTTGATTATAATATTTTGCTACTTGTATTATAGCCGTAAATGATTTTGTATCTAACACAAAAGTTTTTAAGGTATCTGAATCTTTAACAACTGATACTAATTTTGATTTTATTTTATCCTTACCAAAATCTAGTTCTACATTTTCATTAATTAATAGACGATTTTGCATTGTAAATTCTTTTAATCTATATTTATCATATTCATTTTTTTTACGAACATTGTAGCTTACTATATCTAAAAGTATATATTTAGTCATTTAAGCACCTCCCTAATCGCATTTAGACCATGAACAATTCGGACATTGAACGCATCCACCTGTTCTATTTAAAGGCTCTGAACATTGAGGGCAGCGTTCTTCATTATCTTCTTTAACTTTTTCCTCTCCTACTTCCTCTTCTGCTTTTCTAGGAGTGAATATTCCTTGAAACTCTTTATTCATTTCAACTAAAGCCCTTCCTACAGCATTAGGACAGCTACTTCCTAGAGATATTGGTAATCCTTTCGCTCTAGCACTAGCAAATGAAGGACAATTTATTGTTGAATTTAATTGGTCTGCGATATCATTGATGTCTATTCCTCCTCTTAATGCTATTGAAATCATTCTTGATAAGGCATTAAGGTTAGAGTTGCATCCACCGCTTCCTCCTTTATTTATAAATACTTCTGTCATTTTTCCTGTTTCTACATCAAAGAAGGCTTGAATGTGTAAACTACCGCATCCTCCGCATATCTTACGTTTTAATCCAACTACGTTGTCACTTGTTGGAATTACTTCTCCTCTTTTTAATTCTTCTACAGTTGCTTCTTTTTCTTTTTTCTCTTCTTTGTCTTCTTTTTTATCTAAAGTTAATACACCTGTTCTGGCGCATCCATCCCTAAATATAGTTAATCCTTTACATCCTTGTTTCCATGCATACATATATAATGATTCAACTTCTTCAACTGTTGTTTCATTTGGTAAATTAACAGTTGAAGATATACTTGCGTCTATATGACTTTGCCAAGTTCCTTGCATTTCCACCCTTTTAAGAGGATTAATTGTTTGTGCATTTACAAAGAAATTAGGTAAATCTTCCTCTTGTTTTAAATTATTTTTTTCCATGTATTCTTTCGCTATTTTAGCATAAACTTTATAATGTCTTTCTTCTCCATGTAAAGATTCGGTTTTTCTATTATATGAAAAGCTAAATATCGGTTCTATACCACCACTTACCTGTATCATTGTAGATATAGTTCCTGTTGGTGCAACTGTAAGAACTTGACTATTTCTTAGACCATATTCTTCTATTAATTTATAAACCTCATAAGTCGTATTGTTTAATATGAAATCTGAATTTATAATTGCCGCTTCTTTATATTTTGGATATACACCATGTTCTTTAGCTAATAATGCACTAGCCTTTAAAGATTCATTTGCTAAAATGTATCCTATTTCATTACAAAACTCTATTGCATCATTTGTATCATATCTTAATCCTAACTTGATAAGCATATCCGCTACACCCATAACACCTAAACCTATTTGTCTATAATCTCTTACCGTATCCCTTTGTATTTGTAATGGATGTAATGGTAATCCTTCATCTAACACATCATTTAATGCTTTGACAGAATTGTGTATATCTTCTCTAAATAAATCTACATCAAAACTTCTATCTTTAACATATGCGCTTAAATTTAATGCTCCTAGTAAACAACTTCCACCATTTGGTAGCGGTTCTTCTGCGCAAGGATTAACACCTGCATATTCAAATTCTTTATCTTCGCTCAATATATTATAATTGCTTATTCTGTCCCAAAATAAAATTCCTGGTTCTGCCATATTCCAGTTGTTTTTACATAATAATTGGAATATATCTTTTGCTTTAACCATTTTTCTTATTTCTTCATGTTCTGTTTTAAAGAATAATTCCCATTCTCCATCTTCTTCTACGGCTCTCATAAAATCATCTGAAACTCTAACAGATATATTTGCTTTTGTTACTCTTTCTAAATCCATTTTTATATTTATAAAATCAATTATTTCGGGATGTGTGCAATCCATAGATATCATTAATGCCCCGCGTCTTCCATTTTGACCAATTGTTTCAGTAACTTGTGAAAATGTATCCATAAAGCTACAAGCCCCACTTGTTCTTTTAGCTGTATTATTAACTAACGCGCCTACGGGTCTTAATTTAGATATATCGATACCTACTCCACCACCCACTGAAAATGTTCTTGCCATATCTGAACAAGTTTTGTATATGGATTCAATTGAATCATCAACATTTAATACGTAACAATTAGAATATGTTACTTTTAATCCTTCTTTATATAAACCTCTATTTGCTAGTATTCTACCGCCAAATAAAAATCTTTTATTCATAATCATTTCTTTAACTTTTTCGTCTCCATTTGAAACTCTATCTAACCATTCGTCGAATGTCTCATTATTATTTTTATATTTTTTCTCCCAAATATTTATTCCTAATATATTGTCTTCTCCTAACCATTCTCTTATTTCCATATTTACCACTCCTTATCAAATTTTATGGTATGGGGAGTTCCCCATACCATATTATATGTCATTAATTATTTATTAGTTACATTAAATTATAAAATTATCGCATCCTTTATCTGCAATTATTATCTTGTTAGTTTTTCCTATTGCCCTCATTTCACTTTCTGCTAAATATTTTAATTGTTCCTTAGCTTCTTTTGAACCATGATGTAAGATAATACATTTTCCTATATTGATATGCTTAATATATTCTATTAAATCAGATTGTTGCGCATGAGATGAAAAAGTATTATAAATAACTATCTTACATCTTTTAACGCAAACTACTCCATCTATTGTTACAGTTTTTGTATTAGGGTTTTGTATCTTTTCTCCTAACGTATTTTTACCACAATATCCTATGAAATAGATTGCATCATTTTTATTTGTTAATAATGAAGCTGCCCAACTTTTTGCATGGCCATTATCCACCATACCACTTGAAGATATTATTATCATAGGTTGGTCTTTTCTTGCCATTAATTTTTCCGTATCTTTGTATGAAGTTATAAATTTAAATCTTTCCCATGATAATACTTCTTTAAAATATTCTCTTTCTTCAATTGGTAAAACATTCATAAATACATTATTTATTTCATTTGTTAATCTTGAATCCACTACAATCATAGTATTCCCTAAATCTTCATCTTTAAATCTTTCGTATAGCATACACATTGCCATTTGAGAACGTTGGAAACTAAAACATGGAATTAGGCATCTATGTCCATTCTTAATAGTTTCTTTTATATTCTTTAATAAATCTTCTCTTTCTGCAACACATTGGTCTTTAGTGAATGGTTTTCTATTTCCATAAGTTGATTCTAATATCATTATATCCGCTTTATTACATAATTCATTTTCTTGTATAAATGGTTGGAATTTCGAATTATGTTTTGAACCTAAATCAGACGTATATAATATTTTAACAACATGATTAGAAGGTTTTCTTATAAATATCTCTATTTGATTAGCACCAAAACAATGAGAGTTATTTAAAAATTTAACCGAAACATATTCATTTATTTGCACAATTTCACTTTTTGATAACTCTTCGAATCTATCGATTGCTAAATATACATCACCCTCGTCATATAAAGGTTCATAACTTTTCTTTCCTTTGCTTAAATCTTCTATATTTCTTTGATGTATGAAACTACAATCCAACATCAACTTCTCTGATATAGCCAATGTTTCTTTTGAACTATATATTTTTCCTTTAAATCCATTGGCTACACTAGCACATACATTGCCTATGTGGTCTATATGGCTATGGCCTATAAGGAGGAATTCCGCTTCTTCGAATGGGATTGCACTTATCATTCTCTTATTTGCATTATAATCTTCTAGGACTGTACCACCTTGAACCATGCCCGCCTCTATAAGAAAACATCCCATCTCGTTATCTTTCTTTGGATAATAAATTGCCCAACAACTTCCCGTAACATCAACTGTGCTGCCACCAATTGTCTCTATTATTATTTTATTGTCTTTATTTTTTTTCTTTGGTTTCTTTTTCCATTTCTTTTCAACTATTTTTAAATTGTCTTTTCTATGGTCTAAATAATCTCCATTTAAAAATTCAACTTTATCATCCGTACCTAATATTAAATTTGCTAATAATATTGTTTTTCCTTTATCGTTGGCTACTATACAATCCTTTTTACCTTTCCAACTAAAACTTTTAACTTTATCCACATCTTCTATATCTATTAAAACTCTGTTGCTTTCTTCAAATAGAAGGGTATATAATATTATTTCTGCATATTCTTCATAGAAGACAATTTCATTTGGGTCTGTATCTCTTCTAGGAGAATCCTCTAAAGGATATCCATATTGTTTAATTTGGTCGTAATGTTTTGAACAATAACCATCTGCATGACCTGTTTCTCTTCCACATATTACACAAGTGTAATCTCTTCTTTTTCTTTTCAATTTACCTTACTAATCCTCCTTTATTTTGTTTAAAGTAATTTTTGAACCTCCCTCCCTCCCTTCAATGCAGATTGTTTAATTAATTATTCATTTTCTTCTTTTTCATTATCCATTGTTAATAATCCTAATTTTTCACATTCTTTTCTATTTAAGAATTTATCTCCTTCTTTATACCATTTTCTTAGTAATTTTTTAGTTAATGGAGTTTTTTCGCATAATATTTCATCTATTATATCTTGGATATATTGGCTTCTTTTTAATTCTGTCACATGGTCTGATAATGTTGAGTTTATTCCATATGATATTTCATGAATCATTATTTCGCTAAAACGGTTCATATATCTTTCATCTGCATAACAGAATAGAACCGCTCCACAACTTTCTGCATATCCATTTACATTGGCAATTATTCTACAACCCCATTCTTCTTTTAATGATTCTAGGATATCTAATATTGCCATGAGAGAACAGGCTTGCCCTCCATGTGAAGTTATATTTATGAATAGAGGTCTGGTATCATCTTCATCATAATACCATAATTGCCCTGCAAATTGTCTTACATATTTAACCATGTTATCATCAAAATTTCCCATTATATTCAATGTTTTACTTTCAATTTCTCTCATTAACAATTCCATGAAATCCATTTCAGACATTCCCGCTGTTTTCTTTTCTTGCACTTCTTCTTGCACTTCCTCATTCATTTCTTCTTCATTTCTAAAAGCTATTTCCATTCTTCTCATTTTTCTTTCCTCCATAAATTTTAATTTACTCTTTGTATTAAAGGACAAACATAAAATAATTTTAGTTCATCTATTTTCATTGTAAGGAAATCTCCAAAATGGATTTCCTCTTTATTTAAATGTATATCGTCATAAGCATCAGATATAATTTTTATGATTTCATCTACAGGTATATCGAAACAAAATTCCTTTCCATCGTTTGCTACTACTTTTAATATTAATGTTTTCATGTGACCACTTCCTCATTCTATTATATATTTTTATTTTTATATTTATTACTAATCTTCTATTTTCCTATAATCATCTATCCAAAATTCTGTATTTTCTGTTTCTATCCATTGCCCGTTTTCATTTTTAGTTTTTCTAAATTTCTCATATATATTGAAAACTATTATCATATCTCCAAATTCTAACGGTTGTTTTTTAAATATTCTTTTTTCTATTTTTACATTTTCTATATTTCCTGTTAATGGACTATAGAATTGAATTTTTGGTGTATACTTAGTATTTACATCTAATACAATTAATGTCATAGGGTCTAAATTTTCATCTATATAAATAGGTCTTCCTATATAATCTCTTTCCGCTTCTATTATTTCTTTCATGGATAAATCTTCATCTTCAATTGTACTCATTAAATATTTACATAGTGCATAGGTATCAACATCTTTAAACATTTTTTCAGATTCAGATTTTGCAAATTGTCTAATCAATTCTTCTTTAAAGTCTGTTTTCTTGAATTGTTTCTTTCCATATATGCTATTAAATATTTTAATTATATCTAATAATTTTTTACGTTTTCCAAATTCTGAAAAATAATCTAATCTAACGAGTATATCTAATTGTCTGCTATTTATATTGATATTTTTTAAATCAATTAATAAATCCATAAATGTTGGATATTCATTATCTTTCAATTGATATAAGTCTTCTGCGACATTTTTATTAAGATATTTTATACTAGAAACACCTTTATATATTGCATTATTTTCTCTATCTATAAAATAACCTGCTCTTGCATATCTAAATTTTGGATTTTCAAGTTTTATTCCAAAATATTTTAATTCTTCTGTTAATCTCGCTGTTCTTTCTATATCGTCTTCGTATAGTGTAAAGGCAACTGAATAATATTCTAACGGATAATGCGCCTTTAAATATGCTCCATATAAACTATCATAAGCATAACTTAAACTATGACTAGCATTGAAAGAATAGTGTGATGCATCTTCTACAACTTGCCAAGTTTCATCAAATCCCTTTTCTTCTCCTACTATTTTTATCCAACTATTTTTTAATTTTTCTTTTAAAACTCTTAACTCTTCTTCTTTAAATTTCTTTTTAGCTATCTTTTTAATGATGTCATATGATTCGGATTCTTTAATTCCTAACCATATTAAATACTTCATAATAGATTCTTGATACATTAAATAGTGGTAACTATCTTCTAATAATATATCTAAATCTGTTATCCCTGTACTATATGGCATTCTCTCTATAAAATTATCTAATAAAGATGCAAATCCTGGACGAATACTAGCGACAAATGCACTCATTTCTGCTACACTTTGCGGCTCATATTTAGCAATTAAATCAGTTGCAAATTTACTATCTGCTTGATTTATAGTACAAGTTAATTTATTTTTATAGATAGCATATGTTTTTTCATCCAATAATTCTTCTAATTCTTTAATCGAAGGTATTTCTA
Organism: Clostridia bacterium; assembly: GCA_045659265.1. Lineage (GTDB taxonomy): Bacteria > Bacillota > Clostridia > TANB77 > CAG-465 > UMGS1649. The sequence continues at coordinate 13,935 of JAZOWO010000116.1, forward strand.
TATTTGCTAATTCGCAAGTCTGTCTTATGATTGACCATACGGTTACAGTTAATAAATCATTTTTAAGATACTTATAAACATCACAATTGTATCCATCTATATTGCAGCAAATACCTTCTTTAGTTTTTATAAGTCCTATTTCTTCTGAAATATCTTTATCCCATACCAATTGACTACAAGGGCTTTCAGACATACTTTCAATTACACCTTTAAAAACTTTTGATTCTTCTATTATCTCTCCCCAATATTCATCTTCTACATAATCTTCTAGGTTCTTAGCTATATCATCATATTTCTTTATATTCATGTCATTAGCTTTACACCATAATCTAAATGCAGATGAATCTTGTAATGGTTTGAAAGATAACATCCAAGCACAATTATCTTTTCCTAATAAATCTTCTGTTGCTTTTATAAAAGGTATTCTATTCTCTGTGTTTAAATCTATATCGGGAAGACTTCTTGTTCCTAATATACGTTCAATCGACATAAATCTTGTTGGATACAATGGAACTTTTGCTGAAATTCTATCTATATCCGTTAAACCTAATAACTTATTAATGTAGAATGAAGGGGCAGACCCTCTTCCCGTCTTAGTCATTAGCCCATTATATTTTTTTGTAGCTTCTTTAACTATTTTATAATCCATTATAAAATATTCTTCCATGTTTGTTTTTTCTATAATATCAAATTCATATCTTATTTCTTTTAGATATTTTTCATGTTCTTCAACAGGTATTTCTTTACAAATATTTTGCCATTCTTCGTTTATTATTTCTTTTAATTCTTGATTTGGATTATCTGAAATATGAGGTATTTTAATTTCTGTATCTAATGTTATTCCTTCTAATTCATCGAATATTAAAGTGTTGCTTAAAGATTTTTCTATTTGTTCATCTGTTAAAACATTTTGCTTTCTATATCTTTCAACTATTTCTTCATATGATGGATAATCTAATAAAAAGCCTTCTTCTTCTGCATATACTATTCCTTTTGCTTTTAGAAATAAATCTCTATATCTTGCATCTTGTGGGTATATATAATGACTATCGTTTGCATGGATAAGCTCGATATCATGTTTTGAACTTAAAGATAAGACTTTTTTGTTATGTTTTATCTGAACATCGTGTATATGTGACTGAACTTCTAAATAGAAGTTATTCCCAAAATGTTCTTTCATTTTTATTATCCATTCATCTAATCCTTCGTCATTTTTTAATCTGCCTGCTACACAAGCGGTAGTTATAATAAAATCATTTGGATTTAAATTAAACAATAGTCCATCATCGATTCTAGGTTTATAATAAAATCCTTCTAAATTAGCAATTGATAATATTTTGTTTAATTGTTTATATCCGCTTTTATTTTTAGCAATTAATACCATGTGATAATTCGTTTTATCTTTTTCATTTTTATCTTCAACATAATAAACTTCTGCGCCAGCTATTAATTTTACATTATGGATTTGACATAATGTATATAGTTCATGGATATTACCTTGATATCCATGTTCAGTTGAAAAATATATAGCCTTTTCTCCATCTAATTCTTTTGCTCTATTTATATATTCGATTGGCTTAACAATACAATCTAAACTTCTTAAATTAGAATACATTGTATGTTTATGGTAATTATTATACCTCTTCATATTTCACCTCCATATAATAAAAAGGGGGAGAAACTCCCTTTTTATTATTCTTCTTCGCAATCATCTTCTCTTGTTATTAATTCTTCCTCTCTAGCTTTTACTTCTAATTCTAGTCTATAATCTAAATAACTAAATACTCCACCCATTAACATTACTAAGCTTAACATTATCATTACTTCATTCATTTATATCTTCTCCTTATTTATTTTTATTTTTATTTTTTATTTTTTCTTTCCAAATCAAGCATATATCATCTAACCATGTAATAAAGAAGAAAAGCAATATTAGGATTACTACTCCTATCATCATCTTTCACTCCTTATCAACATATATATTATATATATAGATGATGCCAAAGATACGGAACCGCATATCAGGGGTACCACTATTTATCACCTCTATTTTCTAAATATAATACACAAACTACTAAAGCCATTGCGAATAAACTTATTATAACCGCTTCCATTTTATCCACCTCCTCTTATTTCTTTCTATACCCTATTATATGATATTAATTATTTATTTGTTACTAATAATTCATTTTTAATATATTGGAT
>JAZOWO010000117.1:0-9166 GCA_045659265.1 Clostridia bacterium
ATAGATTACAGACATAACAAAACAGGTAAAAGTATAGCAGACTATGTAAAAGAATATGATATAGACTATACTGTATATATTTGTTCTCAATCTACTGGAGCATTTAATATAGGTAGTATGAAGGAACATTTAGGTGTAAAAGATTAAATAATTATACAAAGGAGGAAGAATAATATTCTTCCTCTTTTAATGCAGTTACGCTTGTTTACATAAAACTTGAAAAAGAAGCGGAATTATGGTATAATATATATGTTGGTGAACATAACATAGCCAAAATTTATAATTAAAATGGAGAAGTAGAAAAATGACAGACAGAGAAATGAGAATCGTGGAAGAACACACCAGAGCACTTCAGGCAAACACAAGAGCAATGCAAGAGCTTATTCCACTTCTTTCAGCGTTTGCAAGCAAAAAGTTTGTTGATATGATAGCAAACAATGCAGATACTGTAATGGGCGCAGCAAGAAAAATCGAAAATGCAGTTTCGGATTTCATGACAACAACAAGTAAGGTTGTTGAAGCTGCAGAGAAGAACGATGAAGCGGCAAGAAGAATGATGAACGCAGCTGAAGAAAATCAGAATGCAGCGTATATGATGCGCAATTGCAACAACTAAAAGGAGAAACAATGAAAGTTAAGAAGTGTGGTAATGTATGTAGGAGTAAAACACCTGAAACAATGAGTGTAACATGTCCTAATTGCAAAGCTGAACTGGAGATTGTTCCTACAGATGTACACGGTGATCTTACTAGAGTATTTCCTAGATATTACATCAAGTGTAAATGCTGTGGACAGTGGTCTAGGATCAAGCTTAAGGAAATGACTAAAACGTTCAAGGATGAAGTCATATCTCTAAACATTTCAATGTAACAAAGAAAGATAGCAAGCGATTAATTTCGCTTGCTGTTTTTATGTACATATTCTGTAATTAGATTACATAAAAGCTTGCTTAATTTAGCTAAAAAAGGTATAATATTAAGAGTGTAAAATAGTTGAAAGGAATAATATATGGTAAATATAACAGACTATACAATAGAAGAATTAGAAGAATACATTTTAAGTATTGGTGAAAAGAAATTTCACGCAAAGCAAATATTTAAATGGTTACATAGAGTGGGTGTTTCATCTTTTGATGAAATGACAGATATATCTAAAAGCTTAAGAGAAAAATTAAAAGAAAATGCACATATAATGCGCTTAGAAGTATTGCAATGCCAAGTCTCTAAAAAGGATGGAACACATAAGTTTTTAATCAAACTTTCAGATAACAATGCGGTTGAATCTGTAGTTATGAGATACCATCATGGGAATACAATATGTGTATCTTCTCAAGTTGGTTGTAAAATGGGATGTAAATTCTGTGCATCAACTAAGAATGGCTGGAGAAGACATTTGTTAGCTTCAGAAATAGAAGGACAAATTATAGCTGCAGAAAAATACATGAATGAAAAGATTTCTAACATAGTATATATGGGAATAGGTGAGCCTTTAGATAATTATGATAACGTAGTTAAATCTGTTAAGCTTATTAACTGCCCAGAAGGTTTAGGAATAGGTGCAAGACACATTAGTATTTCTACTTGTGGACTAGTAGATAACATTAAGAGATTAGCAGACGAAAAACTACAAGCAACGCTTTCTATTTCTCTTCATGCTGTAACAGATGAAAAGAGAAAAGAAATAATGCCGATTGCGAATAAATATAGCATAAAAGAGTTGCTTGATGCTTGTACATATTATATAATGGTGACAGGTAGAAGAATTAGTTTTGAGTTTGCGTTAATAGCTGGTGTAAACGATGATGAAGAAACAGCAAGGGCGCTTGCAAAACTACTTAGGGGTATGATTGCTCATGTTAACTTAATACCGGTAAACGAAATAGTTAACGGTCAGTTTAAGAAGAGCAAACAACAAGATGTAGATAGATTTATGGGAATTCTAAATAGTTCAGGTGTAGTTGCTACAGTAAGACGTGAACTTGGTTCGGATATTGATGCGGCGTGTGGACAATTAAGACAAAAATATTTAGATGAACAAGAAAATAATAATAAATAATATAGAATATACTAGAAAGAAAAGAGGTGTTTAAATGGTATACTCAAGAACAGATGTAGGAATGAAAAGACAAAATAACGAAGACTATATGTTAACATGTAGCCTTGAAACTGGTGAGCAAATATATATGGTTTTAGATGGAATAGGTGGCGCAAGTGGCGGTGAAATTGCATCTAAAACAGCAGCAGAAAAAGTAGTTGAGTATATTAAAGAACACTACTACGAACACAAAATAGAAGATATGCTTAAATTAGCTGTTAAATATGCAAATAGATGTGTTCATGAAATAGCAAAAGAGAATAAAGAATATAAAAATATGGGGACAACACTTACAATGCTTTTTGTAAAAGGTGATGTGGCATACCATATAAGTGTTGGTGATTCGAGAATTTATGAATTAACAGATAATGCAATAACTCTCTTAACAGAGGATGATACGTATGTTAATGCTTTACTTAGAGATAATATAATTTCTAGAGAAGAAGCAAAAGTCCATCCTGAAAGACATGTGTTAGTAAGAGCTATAGGAATTGCTAAAAATGTAACTTTTGATGTAAATAAAATAGAAAATATAACAGGAAGAAGATTTTTACTTTGTACAGATGGTTTAACAACTACAAGTACAGATCAAGATATTCTTCTAAAAATAGCAGACAGTAATGATGAAGATATTTGTAATATATTAGTAGATATGGCCAATGAAAAAGGTGGAGTAGATAATGTTACTGTCATGTATGTTAAGGTGTAAGGAGGTAAGAAGTTGAATCTAGTTGGTAAGACTTTGTGTGGTAGATACGAAGTACTAGAAGAAGTAGGCGTAGGCGGAATGGCCACAGTATACAAAGCTAAATGTAATTTATTAAATAGATTTGTTGCAATAAAAGTTCTTAAAGACGAATTTGCGAAAGATCAAGAATTCGTTAAGAAGTTTAGAGCGGAAGCACAATCAGCAGCAGCTCTTACACATCCAAACATAGTATCTGTATATGACGTTGGTGAAGAGAATGGCGTAAACTATATAGTAATGGAACTTTTAGTTGGTGAAACATTAAAAGATTATATAGAACATCATGGAAAACTTTCAAACGAAAGAACATTAAAATATGCAAGTCAAATAGCATCTGCTTTAGAAGCAGCGCATAGTTCTAAAATAATACATAGAGATATAAAACCCCATAACATAGTACTTTCAAATAACAATACGGTTGCTAAGGTAACAGATTTTGGAATTGCTAAAATGAGTTCTAATGAGACAATTGCTAATGGTAGTCAAACGATGGGTTCTGTACATTATTTCTCGCCAGAACAAGCAAAAGGTGGATATATAGATGAAAAATCAGATATATATTCTTTAGGAGTTGTAATGTATGAAATGGTAACTGGAGAAGTTCCATTTGAAGCAGATACTCCTGTATCTGTTGCATTAAAACAAATACAAGAAGAACCAATTGAACCAAAAGAAAAAGTTCCAACAGTAACTAATGCTTTAAATAGAATTATACTTAAAGCTATGGCAAAGAATACAAGTGAAAGATACGGTTCTGCAGCTGAACTTTTAGATGATATCTTTGCAGTAATGAACAATGTAGACATAGAAGAAAAGACAGAAGATGTAGTAGTAGGATTTAAGAAAGGTTCTACGCAAGTTGTTCCGGTGATTACAAAAAAAGATATTCAAGACAACTCTAATAACAGCGATGGTACATCAAGAAAAAGAGAAAGAGTTGGAAAAAGAATAGAAGAACTTGAGAACGATAAAAGCGAAAAAAGAAGAATAGATAGTTTGAACGAAAGTCCAAAGCAAAGAAAAGCTAAAATAATTAAAAGAATAATTATTGGTGTAATAATAGTTCTTGTGTTAGCAGGACTTGGATTTTTAACTTACAAACTAATTGAAACGGTTCGCGAAAACAACAAACCAATAGTAGTTGAAAAAGTTGAAGTAGCACCAGATTTAGTTGGTAGTGATTATGAAGAAGCTAGAGTAAAATACGAAAAACTTGGTTTAATTATTAAAATTAGTAAATACGAAGAAACTGATGAACTTCCAGCAGGACAAATAATTTCTCAAAACATAGAAAAGGGAGAAAAAATTCCAGATGGTAAAATGACAGTAGTAGTAGCAAAGGGTGTTAAAAAAATAACAATGCCTGATGTTGTTGGTAAGGATTATAAAGTTGCTAAATATGAACTTGAAGCAATAGGCTTTGTAGTAGATATAAAAAATGTAGTAAGTGATAAAGTAGAAAAAGATTTAGTAGTAAAACAATCGCTTAAACATAAAGATCAATTTGTAACAGGAACAAAAGTGTTATTGGAAGTTAGCGAAGGCGATGGAAAAGACAGAATAATAGTTCCAAGTGTTATTGGAAATACAGAAGCGAATGCTAAATCTAAATTACAAAAACTAAAACTAGTAGTTAATGTATCATATGTAAACGATCCAAGTAAGAGTGATGGAATAGTTGTTTCTCAAAGCCTTAAAGAAAATAAAGAGGTAGTTGAAGGAACTGTTATAGAAATTACAGTAAATAGACTAGAAAAAACTAAAAACGTAACAATTAAACTTAAAGATTACACTGCAGGAATGGAAGATGAAAGTATAACTGTTAGAGTAAAAGCTCAAGTTGAAGGTGTTACAAATACAATACATAGTAGAACACATACGAAAGGTGAAAATGGGTATGAGAATTTTACTGTTGAAGTAAATGGATTCTCATCAGCAAAATTAACAATATATATAAACGATAAAGAGGTAGAAACAGTTACAATTTCTTTTTAAGTAACATAGGAGGAATATATGAAAAAAATAGCTATAATGACAGCTGGTGGCGATTGCCCAGGGTTAAATGCAGCAATTAAAGCAGTAGTAATGAGCGCACACAATAAAGGTGTAGAAGTACTTGGAGTACAAGATGGATACAAAGGGTTTGTAGAAGGTTGGTACAAAGAATTAACACCCAAAGATGTAGAAAATATAGAATTGCTAGGCGGAACAATATTAGGCTCATCTAATAAGGAATGCCCATTTTATTACTTAGTAGATAAAGTTAATATGAAATATGTGGACAAGACTGATGAGGCAATAGATAAAATAAAGAAACAAGGCGTAGAAGGTCTTATAGTAGTTGGTGGAGATGGAACATTAGATTCTGCTAGAGTTATTAGTGAAAGAGGACTTCCAACAGTAGGAATTCCTAAAACAATAGATAACGATATGGCGGCAAGTAATCCAACAATAGGCTTTGATACAGCAGTAGGAAATGTTGTAGATGCAATAAATAAAGTTCGTTCAACAGCAGACTCTCATAGAAGAGTAATTGTTGTAGAAATAATGGGAAGAACTTCTGGATATCTTACACTATATGGTGGCTTTGCAGGATGTGCAGATATAATTCTTTTACCAGAACAAGACTATGATTTAGATGGTGTTTGTGAAAAGGTAAAAGAAGTAGCTTCAAGAAGACGTTCTGTAATTATAGCAGTAGCAGAAGCTGCTAAAGAACTTGGAAAAGCTGAAACTGTAGCTAAGATGATAAACGATAGTTTTGAAAAGAAAAGATATGGCGGTATAGCTGAAAAACTAGCAGACGAAATAGAAGCTAAAACTGGAATAGAATGTAGATATGTTGCATTAGGTCATGTTCAAAGAGGAGGAACTCCAAACCATAATGATATAATTACAGCATCAATGCTTGGAAGTTATGCATATGAACTTTTAACAACAGGTGAATATGGATATATAGTAGGAGTAGAGGGTGAAGAAGTTAAGAAAATGGAATTCCCTAAAGATGAAATAAATGCAAGACTTCTTGATCTAAATACACATCCATTAGTTAGAACGGCTAAAGCGGTTGGTGTATATTTTGGAGATTAATATAGAAAATACAATGAAAATAACTAGTAGAAATACTAGTTATTTTTGTAGTTTAAATTAATTTATAAAAAAGTTTAATAAAAAACGAACTTTTGTTTGACAAACATAAGTTTATCATATATAATAAAACAAACATTAGTTTAGGAGGTAATTTTTGTGGGAAAAAGAGAAGATACAGTTAAAAATGAAGAGAATATATTAAATTATATTAGAAAGCAAGTAGAAGAAGTGGGATATCCACCAACAGTTAGAGAAATATGTCAAGCCGTTGGATTAAAATCTACATCTTCAGTACATTTATATTTATCTAGACTTGCAGAAAAAGGTTTAATATCTAAAGGAGATCTTAAAACAAGAGCGCTAAAAGTTGTTGGACAAACAATGTCTAGTGAGGCTCAAGATCCAGATATGATAGAAGTACCTTTAGTAGGACAAGTTGCAGCTGGTCTACCTATTCTTGCAGAACAAAATATAGAAGAATATGTTAAACTTCCAATAAGCATGGTTAAACAAAATGCTAAACAAGAAGGAACATATATGTTAAAAGTTAAAGGCGATAGTATGATAAATGTAGGTATTTATTCTGGAGACTATATAATAGTTGCTAAAACAAATACTGCAGAAAATGGTCAAATAGTTGTTGCATTAATAGAAGATGAAGCAACAGTTAAAACTTTCTACAAAGAAAAAGATCATGTAAGACTACAACCAGAAAACGATTCTATGGATCCAATTATAGTTACAGATGTTCAAATAATTGGTAAAGTAGTAGGGTTAATAAGAAGATTCTAATAGAATGAACAGAGTGTTTTCACTCTGTTTTTCTTTTTACATTAACATGTCTAGCTTTTTTGCATAATATAAAGTATACCGGAGGTATTTTATGCTTAAAGATTTAAAAGTGGGTTTAGGAATAACTGGCTCTTTTTGTAACTTTTCTAAAATTAAACCTGAAATAGACATGTTAAAAGATAATGGAGTTAAAGAGATACTTCCAATTGCATCATATAGTACATTAAATGAAACTAATAGATTTTCTAATCCGGAATATATAAAAGAATTACTAACTAAAGAAACTGGTAAAGAGATAGTAGATACAATATCTAAGGCTGAACCTATTGGCCCCGAGAACTTGGTGGATTTAATTGTAATTGCACCATGTACAGGAAATACATTAGCTAAGCTTAATCTAGGTATTACAGATACACCAGTTTTGATGGCTGTAAAAGGTCATATTAGAAACAATAAACCGGTGGTTGTTGGAGTATCTACAAATGATGGACTAGGTGCAAATGGAGAAAATTTAATGAATCTTCTTAATACAAAAAATATATATTTTATTCCTTTTGAACAAGATAATCCAAAGAGTAAACCAAAATCTTTAGTTTACGATTATACTAAACTTATAGATACAATAAAATGTGCTATTGATGGAAAACAAATACAACCATTATTTATAAAATAACAAACAAGATTTAACCTAGAGAAATATGCTCTAGGTTTTATTTTTTTACTGTACATTAAAGCTTAAATATAGTATAATATTTTCGTATAAATGGCACGAAAAATATACTAGTTTAGTTGCAGCATAAAAGGAGAAATAATGGACATTAAAAATATATCTGGACCAGAGTTTTTGAAAGATTTAGATAACAAAGAATTAGCAAAATTAAGTGAATCAATACGTGAATATATTATTGCCAATGTATCTAAAACAGGAGGACATTTAGCAAGTAATTTAGGTGCAGTAGAATTAACTGTTGCACTTCATTCGGTGTTTGATTCGCCTAAAGATAAAATAATATTTGATGTAGGGCATCAATGTTATACACATAAGATTCTTACAGGTCGTGCTAATAAATTTGATACCCTAAGAAAGCTAGATAGTATATCTGGTTACCAAAAAAGAAAAGAAAGTATACATGATCCGTTTGAGGCGGGGCATTCATCTACTTCTATTGCAGCAGCTTTAGGATTTGCGTATGCCAGAGATTTGGATAATGGGGATAATGAAGTAATAGCTATTATTGGAGATGGTTCTTTAACAGGTGGACTTGCATTTGAAGCGTTAAATAATATTGGAAATATTAAGTCTAAAATAATAATCATCCTAAACGATAATGAGATGTCTATCTCTAAAAATGTAGGTGGAATGAGTGAGTTCTTAAAAAACATTAGACTTAGTAAATCTTATGGCGCTGCTAAAACAGGATACAAGAGGCTACTTCTTAAAACAAAACTTGGTACAAAAATATATAGAGCGACAAAAGAAGTTAAAGAAAGAATTAAGGATAGGTTAAACGACAATCTATTTACAAGCCTTAATATAGATTATCTTGGACCAATAGATGGCCATGATATAAAAGAGCTTAAAAAGGCCTTTAAGAAAGCTAAAGAGTCTAAAGAAACAATACTAGTACATGTTAAAACTATAAAAGGTAAAGGATATAAACCAGCAGAAGAAAATTGTAGTAGTTTTCATGGTGTTGGCAAGTTTGATGCCGAAACTGGTGAAATAAATAAAAGTGATGTTACAAGTATTAGTGAACTTGTAAGTAACACGGTTCATGAATTTATGGAACAAGATAAAGATTTAGTTACAATTACTCCTGCTATGATAACAGGAAGTAAACTTGAGAAAATATTTGAAGACTTCCCAGAAAGAAGTATAGACACTGGAATAACAGAATCGTTTGCTACAACACTTGCCTGTGCAATAGCGTTAAATAACAAGAGAGTATTTTTACCAATATACTCATCATTCTTGCAACGTGCCTATGATAACATAAACCACGATATAGCAAGAATGAATGCACACGTGGTAATTGGAATAGATAGAGCTGGACTAGTTGGAGAAGACGGAGATACTCATCACGGTGTTTTCGATATAAGCTTTCTAAACAGCATACCAAACATGGTAATCTGTATGGGTAAAGATAACGAAGAAATACGTAATCTGTTGTACACAGGTATGTATAAACAAGAAAAACCATTCTGTATAAGATATGAAAGAGGAAATCTTGAGTATGAAAAAACAGAATTTAAGGAAATAAAAGTTGGTACTTGGGAGTACTTAAGAAAAATAGATGGATGTACAAATACTGTAATTAGTTACGGTACAGATGTAGCTAAGTTAAGTGAAATGTTAAAAGATGAAAATATAAACATAGTTAATGCAAGATATATTAAGCCTATAGATAAAGTAATACTTAAAGAACTTGCTAAAGAAAATCA
>JAZOWO010000118.1:0-3187 GCA_045659265.1 Clostridia bacterium
ATATGCCAGTTCAAAGAATTTTAAAGGAAATAGGATTTAAAAATGTGCTAGTTGTACCAGAACAAGCAAAACCAGATGGAAATTTCTCAACAGTTGAATTGCCAAATCCAGAGGATAAAAAAGCTTTTAAATTAGCATTAGACTTGGCAGAAAAAGAAAATGCAGACTTAGTTTTAGCAACGGATCCGGATGCTGATAGACTAGGAGTATATGCAAAAGATAGTAAAACTGGTGAATATATGCCATTTACAGGAAATATGAGTGGAATGCTTATTGCAGAATATATTTTATCTCAAAGAAAAGAAAAAGGTATATTACCAGAAAATGGTGCGTTAATTACAACAATAGTTTCTACAAATTTAGCAAAGGCAATTGCAAAAGAATATAATTTAAAATTAATTGAAGTTTTAACAGGATTTAAATTCATTGGTGAAAAAATGAAAATGTTTGATGAAACACAAGAATATTCATACCAATTTGGATTTGAAGAAAGTTATGGCTGTTTAGTTGGAACACATGCTAGAGACAAAGATGCTATAGTTGCTGTAATGATGCTTTGTGAAGCTGCCTCATACTATAAATCTCAAGGCATTACTCTATGGGATCAAATGATAAACATGTATAATAAATATGGATATTATGCAGAAAATACAAAATCATTAACTTTAGAAGGTGCTGATGGAGCTGATAAAATAAAAGCCATATTAAACAATTTAAGAGAAAATCCATTAGAAAATATTGGCGGATATAAAGTATTAGAATTTAGAGATTATTCAGAAAGTACAGTTAAAAACATGATAACAGGAGAAGTTTCTAAAACCGATTTACCAAAATCAAATGTATTATATTATGAACTAGAAAATGACGCATGGTGTTGTGTAAGACCATCTGGAACAGAGCCTAAAATTAAGTTCTATTTAGGTGTAAAAGAAGAAAGCATAGAAAAAGCAGAAGAAGCATTAAAAATATTAGCAGAAGATGTTTTGAAATATAATAAATAGAAAAATAATTTAAAGAAGATTAGAAAATAATTCTAATCTTCTTTTTTCCATGTATCTAAATTTCTTTTAATTGCTCCATATAAATTTGCTCTAATGTGAGGGATATCTAATTTTAAGTCTTTTATCATATTTTTTATATCTTCTCTTTTTGATGCGCCATCTGCTGGACAAACTTTATTCATTATTTCTATATTATTTCTTTTTATAAAACTTTTAATATGACTTTCTGGTGCGTATATTAAAGGCCTAATTAAAGTAATCTGACTTCTATCCATATAACTAATCGGGGCAAAAGTATTTATAGACCCGGTATATAATAGGTTTAATAAAAATGTTTCTAATACATCGTCTTCATTATGGCCTAATGCAATTTTATTACAGCCTTCTCGTATTGCTACAGAATTTAAAGCACCTCTTCTAAAATTTGCACATAAAGAACAAGGATTTTTTTCTTGCCTTACATCAAAAACGATTTCTTTTATATTTGTATCCTCAATAAAAAGTGGTACATCCAAATCATTACAAGTTTTTTCTAAAAATTCTTTATTAAAAAAATCAAATCCAGGATTAATACTAATAGCTATTAATTCAAACTTTTTAGGATAAAAACGTTGTAATGCTTTCATACTCATAAGTAAAGAAATGGAGTCTTTACCACCAGATAAAGCTACCCCTATTTTATCACCTTCTTCAATCATATTATAATCTTCAATTGCTTTTCTTATATAACTTAAAATTCTTTGCATAAACAATGCCTCCAATAAATTTATTATACAATGCAAAAGTAGAAATATCAATAAAAATCTTATTATATAGGTTTAAAATAGATATGTCACAAAAATAATAAAAATAAAAAATAGGAAATACCGAAAGTATGATAAAATGTTTTTAACCACAAAAACAATATCAGAAAAGAGGTATTTCCTATGAAAAATAGTATAACACAAAAAATGAAATATAAACAGAGTGTAATTAAATTTTCTTTTAAATATGGTGTAAGTAAAGCAGAAAGAGAATTTAAAGTAAATAGAAGAACGATATATAGATGGATAGAAAGATATGATGGAACAATAGAAAGCTTAAAAGACCGTTCTCGCAGACCAAAACACCATCCAAATGAACATACTCAAGAAGAAATACAAATGATAAAGAATTTTAAAAACAATAATAAAGACACAGGATTAGTAATATTCTGGATAAAGCTAAGAGCAGCAGGATATACAAGAACAATACAAGGGTTGTATCATAAGATGGTAAAACTTGGAATATATCAAAAGATACCAAGTAAAAGGAAAAGAGCGCAACCACCATCAGTCCCAATAGCAACATATCCAGGAGAAAGAGTACAAATAGATGTGAAATATGTACCGATGGAATGTTTAAGTAAAGAGTTGAAAGAAAAAGGTACAAGATATTATCAATATACAGCGATAGATGAATATACAAGATTAAGATACACATATTTTTGTGAAGAACATACAACATATGAATCAGCGGTATTTTTGAATAGATTAATACAGTATTTTCCATTTAAGATAAAATTAGTACAAACAGATAATGGTTTAGAATTCACGAATAAATTAAATTGGCAATCATTTGGAAGAAATAAAGAAACAATGTTTGAAAAAAGGTTAAAAGAACTAAAAATAGAGTATGTAACGATACGACCACATACTCCAACTCAAAACGGAAAAGTAGAAAGAAGCCATAGAAAAGATCAAGAGAGGTTTTACTACAAAAGAGTATTTTTAAGTTTAGAAGATTTAAAAGAAAAAGGACGAAGATGGTTAAGAGAATACAATAATTTTCCAATGAGACCATTAAAATGGATGAGCCCAATGGAAAAATTACTGGAATATCAAGGAAAATAAAGTGTAAAGTAAAAAAGCATTTTCATATATAGGTGTTTCAAACTATATATTTTAAAATAAAGTGTGACATATGATTGACTAACCAACAAGCCATACCCACAATTTAAAATAATCTTGTTGAAATATGAAAAATAATGTGATAAAATGTCAATATAAATTTTTAGTTTTCTGTATAAAATATTAAAAAAATTTTAAGGAGGAAAATTAGTATGTTTAATAAAAGACGGACAGCTGCTTTGAAGATTATTCAGAGAAAACTGACAACCGAATTCTGCGATTTATCTATAAAATCAATAGACATGATTCCTGATTTAT
>JAZOWO010000119.1:0-8572 GCA_045659265.1 Clostridia bacterium
AATAATATTTTAAATATTTTTTTAGAATCTTTTCTTAATGATTCTGCACTTTTATACCCGTTGTCTAAAATCTTATAATATAAACATAGTATTTCTGAATTACCTAATATTTTTTTCGTATATTTTTCTACTATTTTTTTCTTATCTTTCTCATACGCTTTATTCTTTTCTTCCAAAATAGTTTGTATTGTTGCATTATCTTCTATTTTACCTTTTGCACTTTTAATTATTTCTTGAGCTCTTTTCATTGTTGTTTCTTGTGATTTTATTATTGTATTACTTGTAATTATATTCTCATCTTCTTTCAACACCAAATATTGCGCTATTCCGCCAATAACTCCTAAAGCAAACCCTAAGCCGAAGATTACACTCATCCCCAATAAATCTGCTTTTGCTAATAAATCTATTGTCAAATTATATAACCCCAACGATATTCCTGCTATAACAAACAATATAATTATATTATTTTTATATTTACTAATTGCATCTGTTCCACAAAATTCACATTTGCCACCTATACATTCCATTAATTTATGGCACTTGGGGCAATGTATTTTTTCTATGCTTTCTCGTGATTTTACTTTCACTTCCATTTTCTTCCCCCTAAATTATACCCATATTATACTACTATTTTTATAAAAATAAAAGTAACAGATATAATTTCTGTTACTTTACATTTTTAATAATTTATTTGTTCTACTTCTACAAGATAATATGACTTACCATCTTTCTTTAATGTATATCTTAAAACTGGCATTTCATCTCTATGATCATTTATCCATATTTCTTCTTTTTCCATATCTTCGTATGTATCAAAAACATGAACTAAATCATTACCATTTTTATCTCCAATTATTACTTGCACTTTAGTATTTTCAAAATCTATATCACCATATTCATCTGTAACTACACTATCTTCATCATAATTATATACTCCAGATAGCATGTATGTATATATATAGTAATAATCTTTTGTTTCTGTCGCGTTCATTAATATTTGTTTACTAAATATTCCAACATACCCCAAAGGTATTACCGAATAAGATTTAGATTCTTCATCATAATAAAATATCGATTTACTTACATCTGGCTCTGTTACTTCTTTAGTATTTATCTTTGCATCTTTACCAAATATTTTCTTTACATATTTATTTACATTGGCTTCAGAATAATCAAAATCCTCCTCATCCATCATTTTTTGAAGCGTTGCATCCATTATGAAAAAGCTCGAAAATGGTGCTATTTCTTCATAATATATTTTAGGTATAAAGCTATATAATTCTTCTCTCATAGACTTTGTTACATCTTTTTCATCATCATCTATTTTAGATGGTGCTTTGCCTGTAAGCTCGCCTGTACTGTTGTTATTATTTGTAACATTATTTACGGGCGGTTTATCTGTTCCTGTAAATATTATTACCCCTAGACAAACAACAACTACTAGTGTAATTACTGCTATTATTGTTATTTTCTTCTTATCCATTTTCTCTCCTCATCTACTCATTCCATAATCCAACTTTGTTTTCTCTTGCTTCTTTTTGTATTTCCTTAAATTCTTCTACATATTTAACATTTGGTGGATATGTTGCAATTTTAGCATATCCTATTTCTAATAAATGTTTATTGTACATTTCGCCATCTATATATACATATGCAAGAAGTCTTCCATACTTGTCTCTTTCTTGTACATCAAATTCCAATTTAACTGTTTTTCCATTTAATTTAGACTTAGTATAATCTGATACTAATATACCCTCTTTAGTATTTTTGCTACTATCTGCATGTACACTTTCAGGTGTATCTACACCTATTAATCTTACCTTTTCTTGTTTGCCCTTAAATTCTATAACAAAAGTATCACCGTCAACAACTCTAACTACTTTATATTCGTTTAGTTTGTTAACATCAGTGTATGCATTTGATTCTGTAATAACCTTATTACTACTATCTAAATATTTTTCTAAATCTATATATCCAGTTTCATCTAGTACTATTAATACTAATGCTATTATGCTAGTTAATATTCCATATATTATCTTTTTATGTTTCTTTTTCATTTGTTTACCTCTTAAAAATGTTATCACAAAACATTAAGTATTGCAATTTAAGTGTTTTCTTTTACTTAATTTAATATTGTTCTTTTCCATTTGTTTTAATTCTTTATCTGTAAATTTAACTCTGTATCTATAATTTCTTAAAAGTCCTTTATATATACTCTTGTGTGGAAGCGCATAAAAGTGTTCAGGTTGTATTATTTCAGGTAAACCTTCTACCACTCCCGCTTCTTCCAAAACATATTTTACAAACTCAGCACAATACAAATGATTCTCTTTTTGTATCTTTTTATTTATACTTACTGCAAAAAGTCCTGGTATATTAAATTTGTATTTTTCTTTTTCAGCTTCCATATTTAATATTATTTTCTCAATTTTTGCATATTGCTCATCTGTAACTCTAACTCTTAAAACTTCAGATGTTGTATTTCTAAATCTATAAAACGTTCCGCTATGTATATGTTCATGTACAAAACCACCAACGAAAGTATTGTATGGATTAAGTCTTCCGAAACTATACATTTTTTCTAACTCTTTATCTAATGCTATAGACACATGTCCAAATTCTTTTCTAGTATAGAATTTTACCATTCTTGAAACTATTGTGCCTGTCATCGTTAATACTATATATATACTTCTCATTTTTCTACTTCCTTAAGTATGTATATTATACACGAAAAAAAGCGAGATTTCAACAATCTCGCCTTGTTTGTTAATTAATATGTTATCCAATTTTTATATTACATAGCTTCTCTATATAATTTGATGAAGTCTTCTTTAGTAACTTCTCTTGGGTTACCTGGCATACATGGATCTGCCATTGCTTTTTCAGCAAGCATTTCTAAGTCTTCTTCTTTACATCCAGTATCTTTAACTGTTGTGTTTATTCCTACAGTTTTAGAAAGTTCTAATATCTTTCCTACAAATACTTCTACTGCTTGTTCATCAGTAAAGCTTAATGCTCCTATTACACCTAAACCAGCTAGTATTTCTTTAAATCTATCTGCACAAACCGCACCATTAAATCTCATAACTGTTGGAAGTAATATTGTATTAGCTAGACCATGTGGTGTGTCATATACAGCACCTAATTGGTGAGCCATTGAGTGAACTATTCCTAGTCCAACATTTGAGAATCCCATACCAGCTATGTATTGAGCAAGAGCCATTTTTTCTACAGCTTTTGGATCTTTTTCATTTACAGCTGCTGGTAAATATTTAAATATTAATTTAATAGCTTGCATGTGGAACATGTCAGACATTGTATTGTGTCCTTTAGTAATGTATCCTTCAACCGCATGTGTTAACGCATCCATACCTGTAGCTGCTGCTGTAGATTTTGGAAGTGTTTCCATAAGTTCAGAGTCTACTATTGCAAGAAGTGGTATATCGTTAGGATCAACACAAACCATTTTAACTTCTCTATCTTCATCAGTTATTACATAGTTAATTGTAACTTCTGCTGCAGTACCATGAGTTGTTGGAAGTGCAACCATTGCCATTCCTCTATTTTTAGTATTAGATAGTCCTTCTAAAGATACAACATCTGCTCTATCTGGGTTAGTCATTATTATTGAAATACCCTTAGCAGTATCCATTACAGAGCCACCACCTACTGCAACTATTACATCTGCACCAGATGCAATGCATGCTGCTACACCATCTTGTACATTTTTTACAGTTGGGTTTGGTTTAATATCTGCATAAGTATCATAAGGGATACCAGCTGCATCTAAAACAGCACTAACTTTTCCTGCAACGCCACAATCTAAAAGAGTTTTATCTGTTACAAATAATACTTTTTTGTATCCTCTATTAGTTATTTCACTTGCTAATACTTCTCTTGAACCTCTACCAAAATGTGAAGTTTCATTTAAAACAAATCTTTCTGACATATCTTATTCCTCCTTATTTAATTTACATCAAAAATATATAATAACGTACCTAAGTACCATTATCCAAATTTAATTAATTATACTATCCAAAGTCTACAACATTTATCCAACGACTTAAGAATTCTTGTTCCTCTTTAATACCTTTAGTAAGTTGAGTTGCTGCAACTATTGGAATCCATCTTCTAATATGTGTTTTTTCTATTCCACTCTTTTCTGCAAACATTTCTAAATACTTATCTGCTAGTTCCTCTTTACCTTGTATTGAGAATAAAAGGAATGTTCTTGCTGCATCTCCTGATGCATTACCTTGAGTAGCATGTGACCAATCTAGTACATATGCACCACCTTTTTCTGTAATTATTATATTACTTGGATTAAAGTCTCCGTGACATAGTTTCGCATGATTTTTCATACCATCTAATCTTTGCTCTAGTTCATATTTAGTTGCATCATCTATAAGATTAGTATCTTTTAGTTTTTTGCTAAACTTGTCCTTCATTCTACTAAGCAAAGGAACTCTTTTAGATAAAACTTCTAATTGAAGTTTAACAAACAATTCTAAATACTCGTCTTCTTTTTCTGGATGCTTTTCCATAAGTTCAGAAAGGGTAGTACCTGAAACATATTCAGATACTAGAGCCCAACCCTCTTTTATTTTAGTTACTTCTAAAAGCTTTGGAATATTTAAGTCTGTAGCTTCTTCTACACGCGCTTGATTTAATGCTTCATTTAATATATTAGATTTAGGATGTTTCTTTTCAAATAATTTTATTACTCTATCTCCGTCTCTATATATTGTTTTATTTTTTCTTTCAGCTAACACCTTTACAATTTTTACTGCCATTATCTCTTACCTCCATAATATGCGTTTAAATACATTTCTTTTATTTCGCTCATTAATGGATATCTTGGATTTGCACCAGTACATTGATCATCAGAGGCTTGCTCTGTCATTTCATCAAGTCTTGCTAGGAAGTCTTTTTCATCTATGCCATAATCTTTTATTGTTTCTTTTATACCAACTTTTGCTTTTAAGTCGTTTACAGCTTTAATTAAGTTTTCTAGTTTTTCTTCATTTGTATTTCCACCAAATCCTAACGCATCTGAAACTTTAGCATACTTTTCTAAAGTCTTTGGATGGTCATATTGTGGGAATGTTCCCATTTTAGGTGGTGCATCTACACTATTAAATCTTAGAACATGTTCTATCATCAACGCGTTTGCTACACCGTGAGGTAAGTGATGGAATGCTCCTAGTTTATGTGCCATTGAGTGACATACTCCTAAGAATGCATTTGCAAATGCCATACCAGCCATTGTTGCTGCGTTAGCCATTTTTTCTCTTGCTTCTGGATCGTTTGGTCCGTTATCGTAAGCACGAGGTAAATATGCAAATATATTCTTTAAGCTTTCTATAGCTAACCCATCTGTATATTCTGTAGCCATCATTGATGCTAATGCTTCAAGGTTATGTGTTACTGCATCTATACCTGATGCTGATGTTAAACCTTTTGGTGCATTCATCATCATATCTGCATCTACTATCGCCATATTAGGCATAAGTTCATAATCTGCTAGTGGATATTTAGTTCCTGTCTTTTCATCTGTTATAACTGCAAATGGAGTTACTTCAGAACCAGTTCCTGCAGTTGTTGGTACTGCTATAAAGTATGCTTTTTCACCCATCTTAGGGAATGTGTATACTCTCTTACGTATATCCATAAATCTCATAGCCATATCCATGAAATCTACTTCAGGATGTTCATACATTACCCACATAATCTTTGCAGCATCCATTGCGCTACCACCACCAATTGCTATTATGCAATCTGGGTTAAATGCTCTAATTTGTTCTGTTCCTTTTATTGCACATTCCAAAGTTGGATCTGGTTCAACATCAAAGAATGATGCATGTGATATTTTTAATTCATCTAATTTGTCTGTTACTGGTTTTGTATAACCATTTTCATACAAGAATTTATCTGTTACAATAAATACTCTCTTTTTATTAAGTACTGTACCAAGTTCATCTAGTGCAACTGGTAAGCATCCTTTTTTAATATATACTTTTTCTGGTGCTCTAAACCAAAGCATGTTTTCACTCCTTTCAGCAACTGTTTTAACATTTAACAAGTGCTTTATTCCTACGTTTTCAGATACTGAGTTTCCTCCCCATGATCCACAACCAAGTGTAAGTGATGGAGTTAATTTAAAGTTGTATATATCTCCTATACCACCTTGAGCTGCTGGAGTATTTATTAATACTCTACATGTTTTCATTGAGTTATAGAACTCAGCTATTTTATCTTTCTCAGTAAGTGTATTTATGTATAATGATGAAGTATGACCTAAGCCACCATCTTCTACTAGAACTTTTGCTTTACTTATAGCTTCCTTGAAGTTCTTTGCTTTATACATTGCAAGAACTGGAGATAGTTTTTCGTGAGCAAATTCTTCATCAAGATTTACGTTTTCTACTTCACCTATTAACACTTTTGTTGTTTCTGGTACTTCTACTCCTGCAAGTTTTGCAATTGTATATGCACTTTGTCCAACTATCTTCGCATTTAGTGCTCCATTTATTATTATAGTTTTTCTAACTTTTTCTGTTTCTTCTTCGTTTAATATATAGCAGCCACGTTTTACAAATTCCTCTTTAACAGCATCATATATTTTGTCTAATACTATTACAGATTGTTCTGATGCACATATCATACCATAATCAAAAGTTTTTGAATGTATGATTGAGTTTACTGCTAAAACTATATCTGCAGATTCATCTATAATTGCTGGTGTATTACCCGCTCCAACTCCTAGTGCTGGTTTACCACTAGAGTATGCAGATTTAACCATACCTGGTCCGCCTGTTGCAAGTATTGTATCTACTGAGTGCATTAACATATTTGTAAGCTCTAAAGACGGAACATCTATCCAAGATATTATTCCTTTTGGTGCTCCAGCTTTAACTGCTGCATCAAGTACTATTCTTGCTGCTTCTATTGTAGAATTCTTAGCTCTAGGGTGTGGGCTTATTATTATTCCATTTCTTGTTTTAAGAGCTATTAATGTCTTAAATATTGCTGTTGAAGTTGGATTTGTTGTTGGTATAACCGCACCAATTATTCCTATTGGTTCTAATACTTTTTTTATACCAAAAGCTTTATCTTCTTCAACGACACCACATGTTTTTGTATCTCTATATTTGTTATATATATATTCTGCAGCATAATGGTTCTTAATTACTTTATCTTCTACAAGACCCATTCCAGTTTCTTCTACAGCCATTTTTGCAAGTGGTATTCTTGCTGCATTCGCTGCAATAGCTGCTGCTTTAAATATTTCATCTACTTGTTCTTGACTAAACTTTGCAAATTCTTCCTGTGCTTTTCTTGTACTAGCAATTGCCTTTTCTAATTTTTCTACGCTATCTACTATCATACGAGTTTTCTCCTTTGTTATTATCTTATGTATAAATATATATTTTTGCCTCTTAATAACAAAATCATAGTATCACATAAGTAGATTTTTGTAAATAGCATATAAGCCACATATTTTATACATTTTATGACTTATCTAACATGTAAAAGAGAGCAATACTTTTAAGTATTACTCTCTTTTGAAGCTTAAAGTCCTTCCAACTCTTTCTTAATCTGAGTCATCCGTGTTTTCATATATTCACGAATTCCTTCAAATGCCTGCGAACCAAGCTTCGTTGTCACCTCTTTAAGCACCTTGTTGTTGTGGTTATAAAAGGTGGAACACTTGAGAAAAATCTGTGTATCCGGATTTGTAAGGATATCCAAAGCTTCTTCAAGCTCATGGTACTCATTTAAGAGTTTTCTTCCTTTTTTCATTGCTTCATCGTTTGTCTTCATTTTGTATCTCCTTATTTATATTTTTCTACATATTCGATAAACTTGTCCAGTCTATACAGGTTGTACAAACTTGTGTAAACTTCCGGGGTATCCCAACACGCAGAGGTTTTGTCGAAAATATCATAAAGAAAAATCCGTACAGCTCCATCATTATAGATTTGGATACGTACAGCATCCTTAAGATTACAAAGCATAAAGTGACATACATCACTATATGTTGCCTTGTCTGATACATTGACATATACACTGCCTATTGCATTTTTTGTGATCTGTTCTGCCAGGTATTTTTCCAAAACGTCTTTTGGAATCTGTTTCTTTTTTCCATTCCACCATACTTCAAACTTCTCGTTAAGCCAAAACATAAATATTCTCCTTTGTTCTATTGTTTAATTAAACTATAGCCAATCATTTAATTGACATAAAAATTATACCACAGAAAACAAAAAGTTACAACTACAAATTGTAATTGTAACCTTTATTCTCTGTCTATTTATTAATCTGCCATTTCATATTGTCTAATGGTATCTCTTAAATTGTGTATTTCTTCTTTTTGTTCATCTATTGTATTTTGTAAACGTTCTATTTTATCTCTTAAGTTTTCATTTTCATTTATTTGTCTTTGAATTTCATATTCATTAGATATTCTTTTATCATTGTTTTCTTGAATTTTTTCTATATTTTCCTTAGATGCATAAATATGTACTTCTGCTACATAAGGATAATCTTTTATTTGTTTGTTATTTATATA
>JAZOWO010000120.1:0-8356 GCA_045659265.1 Clostridia bacterium
TATAATAATACCGAAACGTAAAAGTGGAGGTATTTTTTTATGCATGAGTTTACTAAGAAAGCAGAGTCTGTTTTAGAAAAAACAAGACAGTTTGCAATAAAACACAAATATACATATATAGGAACAGAACATATATTGTATGGTTTGGTTAAAGAACAAGCATCGGTTGCTGGGAAAATACTTTTAAAACAAAAGATAACTGCTAAATATATAGAACAAGAGATATTAAAGATAGATGGTGTAAAAGAAAACGAGGAAAGTATAGAAATAATAGAACCCACCTTTACATTAAGAGCTAAAAAAGTTATAGAAAATAGTATTAAAGAAGCAAATAAAACTGGCGCAAATTATGTTGGTACAGAACATATTCTTCTAGCATTAATGAAGGAAACAGATAGTATAGCAGTAAGAATATTAATAGAAGCAAGTGTCGATCCAGAAAAGGTATTTACAGATATAATTAAATATATAACAGAAGAGCATTATACAACATCACCATCTAAAAATACTAATACTCAATCACTAAATACATATACTGAAGATATAACTGAGCTTGCAAGAAAAAATAAATTAGAACAGGTTGTGGGGATGGAACCGTATATAGCAAGATGTTTGCAAATTCTTTTGAGAAGAAATAAAAATAATGTATTGGTGATAGGCGAAGCTGGAGTTGGTAAAACAAGTCTTGTGTATGCTTTAACCAAAAGGTTGTTAAAGGAAAATGAAGGAATAAGAAAAAGAGTACTAGAGTTAGATATTTCTTCTATGCTTGCTGGTGCAAAATATAGAGGGGATTTTGAAGAAAGGTTAAAGAAGTGCATTTTGGAAGCGAAAATGGAAGAAGATATTTTGTTGTATATAGACGACATGAGAAACATAGTAAGTTTAGGAAATACAGAAGGCTCTTTAGATGCAGCAAATATTCTTAAGCCATATTTATCTCGTTCAGAGATACAAGTAGTAGGAACCTGTACAACAGAAGAATATGCTAAATATATAGAAAAAGATATGTCATTAAATAGACTTTTTCAAATAGTAGAGGTAAAGGAACCCACTAAAGAGGAGACATATAATATAATTAATGGAATAAAGCATAAATATGAAAAGCACCATAATGTTATAGTTAATGAAAACTTAATAAAAGAAAGCATAGAGTTAGGAAATAGATATATACACACAAGAAGAATGCCAGATAAAATAATAGATATTTTAGATGAAGCTTGTGCTAAAGCAAAAACAGAAAAAAGAGAAGATGTATTAATAGAAGATGTAGAAAATGTTATTTCTAAAATATCAAACATTCCAATCCAAAAGATAAAAAAGAGTGAGAAAGAAAAACTCATATTGTTAGAAAAAAGATTAAAAGAAAATGTAATAGGGCAAGATGAAGCTATAAAGAAAATTGCAAATGCCATAAAAAGAAATAGGCTGGGGATAAGAGATACCAAAAGACCTATGGGCGTTTTTCTTTTTACAGGGCCAACACGGCGTTGGAAAAACAGAGTTAGTAAAAGCTCTTGCAAATGAGTTATTAGATTCCAAAGAAAATATAATAAGATTAGACATGTCAGAATATATGGAAAGACATAGTGTGTCAAAGCTAATAGGAGCACCACCGGGCTATGTTGGTTTTGGGGAATTAGGAACATTAACAGATAGAGTTAAACGTAATCCATATAGTATAATTCTTTTTGATGAAATAGAAAAAGCACATCCAGATATATATAATATATTACTTCAACTTTTTGATGATGGACGCTTAACGGATAGTAAGGGAAGTACAATAGATTTTAATAACACTATATGTATTATGACATCGAATATAGGTGCTAGAAATATAACAGATACAAAAACATTGGGATTTGCAAAAGTTGATTCGGAAAAAGAAGAATATAATAAAATGAAAAGAGAAGTGATGGAAGAGGTTAATAAAAGATTTAGTCCGGAATTCCTAAACAGATTAGATGATGTTATTGTATTTAATAAACTTAGTAAAGAAGATGTGTTAAAGATAACAAAGTTAATGTTAAAAAATACTAAAGATAGAATATTGGCTAGAGGCCTTAAAATTGAATTTAACGAAGAATTAGAAAAATACATATCTGTTATAGGGTATGATGCAAAAAGAGGTGCTAGACCGATTTTGAGAGCTATAAGCACTAAAGTAGAAGATGAGTTGTCAGAATACTTGCTAAAAAACGAAATTGAAAGAGAAGCAAAAATTAAAATTAGATATATACCAAAGAAAGATAAAATAGAGATAAGCAAGACGTCGCTAAGACGAAAAGTTGAAAAAACAAGATAAAAGTGGTATAATATTAGTATCATCATTTTTGGTGATGGACGTTAATATGTTCAAATATAAAAGACAAACAAAATTTTGGAGGTTAAAACATGGAAAACGTTAAAGTAAAGACACTCAATGAAAAGCGGTTAGCATTCGCGGATGAAAAGGATTATGCTGATAAGTATATCGGCGGCACCTATGATCTTATTTCAGATATGTATGAAATGAAGGTCGCACCCAAATTCAAACTCGAAAAAATCTTCGCAACTATGAATTTGCTTACTCTTAAAGAGGAGCTTATCATCAGATACTATTACGGTATCGATAGAATTAAGCATAGTGTAGAAGAAATCGCTACTCGTCTTCATATCTCTACCGGAACCGTTAAGGCAATCCTTACAAGAGGTAAGAAGAGATTCATGGAACTCAATGCAGCAGCTTGAACGTAACGTTAAAGATAGAGCATCGGTAAAAAACGATGCTCTTCTATTTTAAATATTTATATTTATTTTATATTAATATTGGTAATTAAAAACATATTATTCTTGTTCTTCTTCTATTTCAGAGTCGCTTAAAGTTGGTAGCATATCATAAAACGCAGCTTCATCTGAAATAGGTAATGCTTCTACATTTTTAAGTTTTCTTTCGATAGTACGAGTTTTTCTTGTTGCATCAGACATTGTGTTAGATATTTCAACAAGTTTTTTGTTTGTTTTTTCAAGTAAATCACCAAATTTAGTAAATTCAGTCTTAACTACACCAAGTAATTCCCAAACTTCACTAGAACGTTTTTCTATTGCTAGAGTTCTAAATCCCATTTGTAAGCTGTTAAGTAATGCAACAAATGTTGAAGGACCAGAAATTACTACTCTGTATTTTTGAGATAATGTTTCGCATAAATCCGTGTTTCTAATTACTTCACAGTATAGACTTTCTGTAGGTAGGAACATTATACCAAAATCTGTTGTGTATGGCGGATCAAGATATTTTTCGTTTATATCTTTTGCACACTTTTTAATTTGCATTTCTAATTTCTTTCTAGATTCATCTATAGCTTCTAAATCTCCTGTTTCTTCAGCGGATACAAGTCTAGAATAATCTTCAATAGGGAACTTAGAGTCTACTGGTAAAAGAACAGTATCTATATTGTTTTTACCTGGTAGTTTGATAGCAAATTCTACAAAATCGTTAGATTTAGCTTTAGTTTTAACATTTGTTAAATATTGTTCTGGTGTTAGGAATTGCTCTAATATATTAGCAAGTTGTATTTCACCCCAGTAGCCGCGGGCTTTAACATTTGTAAACACGTTTTTAAGATCGCCAACTCCTTTGGCTAAGCTTTGCATTTCGCCTAATCCTTTTTGTACTGATTCTAGATTGTTACTTACTATTTTGAAAGATTCACTAAGTCTTTTTTCTAGAGTAGATTGAAGTTTTTCATCTACAGTAAGTCTCATTTTTTCTAACTTTTCACCATTATCTCTTTGAATTGAAGTAAGTCTATCTTCTACAGATTTACGAATATTTTCTAGTTTAGTTTCGTTTAGTTGTGTAAGATTTGTAATTGCATTTTGTTGTATTGTTGTATTATCTACAATTTTGCCACCTATTGTATTAGTAATATCATCACGAGTATTTTTAAGGCTTAACTCGATAACCTTTTTGAAATCTTCTAAATCGTTCTTTTTGTTTTTCTTTAATAGTAACATGCATAAAAGCAGGATTACAAGTAAAAGTACGGCTATAATAGCTATTAATGTTGTATTCATATATTCACTCCCTTAATGGTTTTCAGTATATCATACAAAACATTTGTTTGTCAATTAGAAGTGAGTAAGATATAAAAAATTATTATTCTTTGTTGCGAGTATTATTATTTTGTGATATTCTTAACCATAAATAAGGGTGAAAATATGAATAATAAAAAAGAAACAATTATGATTATGGTGATGATATTTCTTGCAACAATAATCGTAAGAGTATATTGTTTTCCACTATTATCTGGGGACTATGTTAATTTCCTAGAAC
Organism: Clostridia bacterium; assembly: GCA_045659265.1. Taxonomy (GTDB): domain Bacteria; phylum Bacillota; class Clostridia; order TANB77; family CAG-465; genus UMGS1649. The sequence continues at coordinate 4,316 of JAZOWO010000120.1, forward strand.
CTTGGGTAGAGGAAATAAGAGAAAAAGGTGGATTTGCAGCGCTTAAAGAACCGCTAGGAAACTATAACATACCATATATAATAATATTAATTTTAATATCTTATCTAAAATGTGAACCGCTAATACCAATAAAGATAGTATCAATAATTTTTGATTTTATATGTGCGTTTGCAACATATAAAATTGTTAATAAGATAACTAATAATAAGAATACAGCGATGGCGTTTTCGGTACTTGTTTTGTGGTTGCCAACAGTTATTATGAATGGAGCGCTGTGGGGCCAATGCGATAGTATCTATGGTGCGTTCGTACTTCTAGCAATATATTACTTAATGGAAAACAAGAATATAAGAGCGTTTGTAATGTTAGGATTAGCGTTTGCATTTAAGTTACAGGCTGTGTTTATACTTCCATTGTTTGTGCTACTATTGTTTAGAAATAAAGATATAAAATGGTATTATTTCTTTATACCAGTGGGGATAGTATTACTAGCAGGAATGCCAGCAATAATAGCTGGACAAAGCATAAGTAGTGTGCTTGGAATATATGGTGGACAAGTAGAGACATACAATGCACTAACAGCAAACTTCCCAAACATCTATTCAATAATAATTAAGTTCCCATTTGCAGAAGAGTATAATAGTTTAATAACAATAATAGGAATACTAGTAACTATGCTTGTATATTTTGCAATATGGCTTGTAGTATTAATTAAAAAGGTAAATTTCGATGAAAAGAAAATACTTCTTGTGGGGTTATGGAGTATAATAATTGCTACATTCTTACTACCAAGAATGCATGATAGATATATGTATTTAGCAGATATTTTAAGTGTAATTTGGCTTGTAGTAAATAATAAAAACAAGTTATTACCACTTATGATTAATTTAACTTCAACAATAACATATTTGGGGTTCCTATTCTTTGGTGAAGGAGATTATAGCGCATGGGCTGTAATATATACATTAACAGTAATAGAATTTACAGTGTATGTATTTAGAGTGTTGTTAGATAAGAAAAAGCTTGATGAAGTAGTCGAAAAATAATATAAAATATATAAAATAGAAAGTGTATAAAGCTATTGCTTTTATACACTTTCTTTGATATTATAATCATACAAGTTTAGACTTGTACAAGGGAGGAAAATAAAAATGTCTAAAAAGAAAATAGCAATAATTGCAGTAGCAGTTGTAGTTGTAATAGCTGCAGTAGTAGCAGCGGTTGTTCTTCTAAAGCCAGAAGCAAACATTGAAGGCACATTAGAAGAAATAATGGCTAAAGTTTATGCTGGATTTGGGGAAGATGAACTTCCAATGTTAGGAGATATGCCTGTTGATGTAACAGATAAAGATGCAGTAGAATATTATCTAGGAACTTCAGAACTTTCAATAAAAGAAGCATTAGTTCGTGAACCAATGATGGGTTCTATACCACACTCAGTAGTTTTAGTAAGATTAAATGATGCTAAAGATGCTGAAGCAGCTGTTGCAAAAATTAAAGAAAAAGCTAATCCAAGAAAATGGATATGCGTAGAAGCTAAAAATGTAGTTGTAGATAGCATAGGAGATCTAGTTATATTAATAATGGTTGACTCTGAAGGACAAACTACACCAGAAATAGCACCAAAATTAACAGCTAATTTTGGAGGCTTAAAATAGGATGGTATTTTCAAGTATAACATTCTTATACTTTTTTTTACCAATACTACTTATAGTATATTATATAGTTCCAAAGAAATATAGAAACTTAGTATTATTAATATTTAGCCTGTTATTCTATTTTTATGGTGAAAGTAATATAGTACTTGTTGCTTCTTTAGCAATGAATTATTTCTTTGGAATTTTTATAAGTAAAGAAAAGGATAAAGAAAAAAACAAACAAAAAAATAATGCAAAGCTTTATTTAACATTAGGTGTTATAGCTAATGTAGCTCTTCTTGGATATTATAAATATATGAACTTCTTTATAGACAACATAAACGGAATATTTGGCGCAGATATAAAGAACTTAAATATAATTCTTCCTTTAGGAATAAGCTTCTTTACATTCCAAAATATAAGCTACTTAGTAGATGTATATCGTGGAGAGGTGGAAGCCCCAAAGAGCGTAATAAAATATGGAACATATATAACACTTTTCCCACAACTTATAGCTGGACCAATAGTTAGATATAAAGATGTGGCAGAAGCGGTAGATAATAGAAAAGAAACATGGGAACAATTTGGATATGGAGTATATAGATTCTGTATCGGTATGGCTAAGAAAATATTAGTAGCAAATGCTATGGGCGAACTTGCAAAAACACTTGCGGGAATGGGAGAAAAAACAGTTCTTTCATATATAGTAGAAGCATTATGCTATACATTACAAATATACTTCGATTTCTCGGGTTATAGTGATATGGCAATAGGTCTTGGTTCAATGTTTGGATTTAGATTCAAAGAAAACTTTGACCACCCATTATTTGCAACAAGCATAACAGAATTCTGGAGAAGATGGCATATGTCTTTAACATCATTCTTTAGAGATTATATATATATACCTTTAGGTGGTAATAGAGTATCTAAATTAAAATGGTATAGAAATTTATTAGTAGTATGGCTACTTACAGGTTTCTGGCATGGAGCTAGCTGGAACTTTGTATTATGGGGATTATACTGTTTTGCATTCTTAATGTTAGAAAAGAACTTATTACATAAGTTCCTTAAAAAAGGAGTATTATCTCATTTATATACAATAATAGTAACAATGGTTGGATTTGTAATATTCAATATGCCAGACTTACCAGCAGTAGGAAACTACATTAAGTGTATGTTTGGTTTTGGTGGACTTGAATTTGCAAACTTTGAAACATTGTATTATATAAAGAACTATATAATATTAATAATAGTTGCATTAATATCTGCAACACCAATAGTTAAATTCGTATCTGGTAAATTAGAAGGAAAGAAAATGGGAGATAGGATAATAGCAGTGACACAATATGTGTTTATACTTGTAGTAATGGTAGTTTCAACAGCATCATTACTTTCAAGCTCATTTAACCCATTTATATACTTTAGGTTTTAGAGGTGAGGCTTATGAAGAATAAAATAATAACAATAACATTTTTAATAATGATAGGCCTTATGTTTATATTATTTATAGTATTACCAGATATAGAACTTTCATATTTCGAAAGAAGAAGACTTGCAAAATTTCCGACAGAATTAGATTCGGAAAAAATAGATGATTATTTACTGGATCAATTTCCATTTAGAAATGGATTTATAAAACTTAATTCATTAATAAATAGAAATATATATAATAAGTTAGATACAAATAATGTATATGTTGTAGGAGATTATTTAGTAGATAAATTATATCCAGTAAACCAAAAAGAAGTAGATGGATTTGTAAATAAGATGAATCATATTTGGGCAAAGTATTTACAATCATCAAATGTATATTATTCAATAATTCCAGATAAGGCATATTTCTTAGATGGAAATAAATATCTAAAAGCAGATTATACAAAGTTATATAATGATATAAAACAAATAAACGGAAGTTATATAGATATAACAAGTGTGTTAACACTTGAAGATTACTACAAAACAGATATACATTGGAAACAAGAAAATCTAGACAAAGTAGTAAAAGCATTAATGCCTAATATGGGTAATCCATATATTGAATTAGAATATGAAACAAAAACACATGAGGGATTTGCAGGAGCATCTTATTCTAAAGCTGGTGGTGTAGTAGATAAAGATACATTAACATATCTATCAAACTATATAATAGATAGTGCTGCGGTAAATCATATAGAATATGGTGAAAAGCCGGTTTATGATACTAAAAAACTTACTGGTGTAGATCCATATGATGTGTTCTTATCTGGACCATCAAGTTTAATAGAAATAACAAACGTATTTAGTGATACAAATAAAGAATTAGTAATATTTAGAGACTCATTTTCGAGTAGCTTAATTCCACTATTAATACCATACTATAACAAGATAACGGTAGTAGATTTAAGATATATAACTATGGATATGT